>NZ_JBXKIW010000074.1:0-212088 GCF_056995035.1 Romboutsia sp.
CACATTTCTCAGCTATACAAACTGATGGATTCAAATCATTAGAAGAAGGACAAAGAGTAAGCTTTAATATAGTTAAAGGTGCTAGAGGACCTCAAGCAGAAAACATAACTGTATTATAATATATAGACTGTTTTAAAAAGACCTTCGGGTCTTTTTTTTGATACAAGGATATTATATTGTTTAATATATATTTCTATTTAATATAATGTTAAACTTAATAAATATAATGTTTTATAGAATAGACTGCATAATCTTAGAGGTGTAAATCTAAATTATGCGGTTTTTATATGGTTGAATCAAATATTATAAAATGTATTTGATAAAATATTACAAGTAGAAATGAATAAACCTCCAATTGCTTAAATTTTAATAATATATCTAAAAATTGAAATATTTAATTTAAATTGAATCATATTGTAATATAAATTTAACAATGTTATTCTTAAAACGGGATATATAAAAGAATAGCAAGAAATTAGGTATATTACTAACAAGGGGGATTCAAAATGTCACAAAACAGCAGTAATGCAAAAAAATTAACGTTAGGACCATTAATACTTATGATATTCACATCAGTATTTGGTTTTTCTAACATGCCAAGAGCATTCTATTTAATGGGGTATTCAGCAATACCTTGGTATGTATTCAGTGCAATATTCTTCTTCATACCATATGCATTTATGATGGCAGAATATGGTTCAGCTTTTAAGAAAGAAAAAGGTGGAATGTATTCATGGATGGAAAAATCAGTAGGTGCTAAATATGCATTTATAGGAACTTTCATGTGGTACGCTTCTTATTTAATATGGATGGTAAGTGTATCTTCAAGTATATGGATACCTTTATCAAATGCAATAATGGGTTCTGACGTAACTGGAACATGGTCAATATTTGGATTAGGTTCAGTTAAGACATTAGGTTTATTAGGGGTAATTTGGATTGCAATAGTTACATATGTATCAACAAAGGGTATAGATAAGATAAGTAAAATAACTTCAATAGGTGGTACTGCTGTTACATTGCTTAACGTAGTATTATTAGGTGGAGGTATTTTAGTAGTGGCTTTAACTGGAGGATTAGCAGAACCTATAACAAATATAGCTGCTTCATTCACAACTTCACCAAGTCCATCATATCAAGGTTCATTAGCAGTTTTATCATTCTTAACATTTGCAGTATTTGCATTTGGAGGATTAGAAGTGTTGGGAGGTCTTGTTGACCAAACTGAAAATGCTGAGAAAACGTTCCCTAAAGGATTGGTTATATCAGCAATAGTAATATCTTTAGGATATGCATTTGGTATATTCGCTTGTGGAATGTTTACTAACTGGAATGAAGTTTTATCTGGAGATAATGTTAATATGGCAAATGCTACTTACCTATTAATGAGTAACTTAGGACTTCAAATAGGACATGGATTAGGATTAAGCGAAGCGATATCTTTAACAATGGGTGCATGGGCAGCGAGATTTGTAGGTTTATCAATGTTCTTAGCATTAACAGGAGCATTCTTCGCATTAACTTATTCACCACTTAAGACATTAATCCAAGGTGCACCAAAAGAACTATGGCCTGGAAAATTAGGTGAAGTAAAAGATGGAATGCCAATAAATGCTATGAAAGTACAAGCAGGTATAGTTATATTTATGATACTTTTAGTGTCATTTGGAGGAAAAAATGCAGCTGAATTCTTCGCTATATTAACTCTTATGACTAACGTTGCAATGACAATACCATATATGTTCTTATCAGCAGCTTTCCCAGCGTTTAAGAAAAAACAATTAAATGGTGAGTTAGATAAGCCGTTTGTTGTTTATAAGTCTTACGGTTTATCTTTAACAATAGCGATAGTAGTAACGTCAGTAATAGGAGTTGCAAATGTATTTACAATAATAGAGCCAGCATTATCATCAGCAGATGGAATATCTAAGACTTTAACAATGGTAGGTGGACCACTAGCATTCTCTATAATAGGATTTATACTATATACAGTATATGAAAATAAGTATGGTAAAAAGAAAAATAATGAAGGTAAAGCTATAAGTTAAATATGATTTAAATTAAATATAGAAATATATATAGAAAAAATAGGTAGTCTAAAAAATAGATTACCTATTTTTTCTATATATATTTAAAAGTTCTGTGCCACGTGTATTGTAAAATAACGAACAAATATGTAAAATTTTAATAAAAAATATGTTAAAAAAATACTTTATATAGTAAAAAAATATTTTATATAGTATAATTTATTTTGCGACAATAAAGAAAAGGGAGAGAGCGTTATGTTAAAAGCACTTTTAGGTTTATTAGCAATTATAACAGTAGCATTTACTAAAGTCTATGCAATCGATTTCAAAAATAATAAGAATAGCAAAAAGAAAGGTATGTTTGGTGCAGGAATAATTATAGGATTTATAACGGATTTCTTAGACGCAATAGGCGTTGGTTCATTTGCAACAACTACAGGAATACTAAAGTTGAATAATAAAATAAATATATCCGATAAATTATTACCAGGAACATTAAATGTAGCACATACGCTACCAATGATAGTGGAAGCATTCATGTCATTAACTGTAATAAGTGTAGATATGACAACACTTATATGTATGATAGTAGCAGCAGTATTAGGTTCATGGATAGGGGCAGGAGTAATATCCAAGTTACCAGAAAAGAAAGTACAAATAACTATGGGGATAGCTCTTATTGGAACAGCTATATTAATACTACTTGGTCAATTTAAGTTAATGCCAGCAGGTGGAGATGCAATAGCTCTTACAGGCGTTAAATTAATAGTAGGTATGGTAGGAAACTTTATACTAGGAGCATTAATGACAGCAGGAATAGGTTTATATGCACCATGTATGGCTATGGTAGCATTGCTTGGAATGGACCCTAAAGCAGCATTTCCTATAATGATGGGAGCATGTGCATTTCTTGGACCAATAGCAAGTATAAAGTTTGTTAAAGAAGGTGCTTACGAAAGAGAGATATCTATGGGTATAACTATAGGTGGAGTAGTAGGTGCTGTATTAGCATTATCATTTGTTACTAGTATGCCAACATACTGGTTAAAGTGGTTAGTAGTAGCGGTTGTAATTTATACAGCTGTAACTATGTTAGCTGCAGGTTTAAAGAAAGATGATGCTAACCTAGGAGAAAGTGATAAGGTATCCGCTTAAAATAAGTTTAATATAAAAAAAATTATAATGTAACCTATAGAATAGACTCTTTAAAAGAGTTTAATTTATAGGTCATTTTTAATAAGTTACATAGATCCTATATCATATATATTCTTTAGAGTAATATTTTTAAGTGAACCACATTTATTAGCCAAAACAAAGAAAAGAAGAATTATGTATTTAAGTGTAGTCATAGAAGTATTAATGTATAATATATATATAATGAAAGAAAGAAGGATAATATTTTGAGTGATTTACTAATACTATTAGACAAAGATATAAAAAGATGTGAAGATGTACTAAAATTAAATAACTATTTAGAAATAGTTATAGCGGTTGAAGAGTTAATGGATAAGTATAGAGACCATATTGAAGGTTTGGGAAGTGATAATGACAGAGTTTGGAATTATTCTAAAAAAGACCTTGAAAATATAATGGAAAAGTTAAAGTTACATAGAGATAATTTAATAGAAGATTACAATGAAACTAGAATTAATAATATTAGCATTGATATAGAAACAATAATTAAAAATACTAAAGATGAAGTACAGCACAGTGAAGAATTGAGTATAGATAAAAGAAGAGAAATTATAGAGATACTAAATGGTATAGGTGAAATTATAAATGAGAAAATAAGTGCAAATGAAAAATGGGTTAAGTTAAGAATATATATGAATTATTTAAGTACAGAAGATATAAATATTGCCACTAAGATTATTTATATTATAAATATAGTATTACAAAATAAATAATAAAAGATAAAGAGCATTATTTAGTAAATAAATACTAAATGATAGAAAATTAGTAGATTAAGACAAATTTAATATAAAAAATATGTTTTATTATAACCTATAAAATGAACAAGGTAAAAAAATTCATTCTATAGGTTATTTTTGTATTAAAAATAAACTTATGTAAATTGAATAAATAAAAATTGGATGTCGAAAATATTAATAAGTAAAATGTTTATGGAGGAGTTTTTATGAACTTAAACAGGATAATATTAATAGGAGCCATGTTATTTATGATTTTAACAATAGGATATATAAACAACAGTAAAGCTGATGATACTTATGAAAATCAACATGAAAATAATATAGCAGTTTTATTTAACGATGAAAAAAATAAGAAAATAAATGAAAAAGAAGCTGTACAAAAAGTTAAAGAGTATATGCATCAAACAGGAGCATATTTGCCACCTATTATAGAAGTAGACAGTATAAATGGAAACTATTACGTAGTTCATGCGTATGAAATAGTAACCAATGGAGATGAAAATCATACAGCTACAACTGGGTGGTTTCATGTAAATATAAATACAGGTGAAGTTAGTGACATAATGAATTGATAATAAATAATATAATAACAGACAATTATATGAAAAATATAAAAAAATTTATAGTAGTAAAACTATTATATATGGACAAATTAAATATAGAGCAAAATAAAAAAGAAAGGAAACAATTATGAAAAATAACAGAGAAGATTTAGACAATAATAAAGAAATGAAAAAATTATTAAAAGAAAATGCTAATAAAATGGAGATAGCTAAGGAAATACAATCAAATAAAAAAATAAGTGATATAGTTGGAGATAGACTATCTAAAAAGCATCGTTTTCCGCCTTGCTAAAATTATAATAAAATGCTAGAGGAGTGAATTAAATGAGCGATAGCAGATTTTCACATGGACACTATGAAGACGCCCTACAATATACGAAAGAAGTACTTTCGAGTAGTTCCTCTATTGACGAAATAATTACTAATGCAAATATAATTGAAGAAAGTGACGAAGAAATGGAAGAAAGAAAAATTCAAAATAAATAGTTATAAATAGAAAAGAGATGATAATTAAATCATCTCTTTTCTATTTATAACTATTTAAGAGAATATATAATAGAAAAGAAAATTTTATAACAAAAATTTAAAGAAAATACTATAATTAAATCAAGGTGTAAATGAATTCACGAGTAAAGGGGGGATTAATATGAAGAATTTACTGAGTCCATATAAAGGGCTACCTAGAGAAATATATATATTATTCATAGGTAAAATAGTCAATAGCATAGGTGCATTTGTACATCCGCTGATGTCCTTAATTTTAACTCAAAAAATAGGTATGTCAGCATCGCAGGCAGGTCAATTTGTTACTATATTAGCAATTTGCCAAGTGCCATGTATGATATTAGGAGGGAAATTAAGTGATAGTATTGGACGTAGGAAAGTTATAATAATTTTTCAAGTATTAGGTGCTAGTATGTTTGTAATTTGTGGCCTCATTCCAACTACAATATTAACTGCTATAATAATGATATTATCATCATGTTTTTATTCTA
This sequence comes from Romboutsia sp., assembly GCF_056995035.1. Classification (NCBI taxonomy): domain Bacteria; kingdom Bacillati; phylum Bacillota; class Clostridia; order Peptostreptococcales; family Peptostreptococcaceae; genus Romboutsia; species Romboutsia sp. Next base: position 5,517 of record NZ_JBXKIW010000074.1, read on the forward strand.
TATCATCTCCATCCTATGATGCGTTAAATGCAGATTTAACACATGAAGGTAATAGAAAAGAAGCTTATTCACTATTATATATGGGAATGAATATAGGATTTGCTATAGGCCCTATTTTAGGAGGTTTCTTATATAAAAATTATTTACCTTTAATATTTATAGGAGATGCATTAACGACTACTATAGCTTTAGTATTGTTTATTGCATATGTAAAACCATCTAAAGAAAATATAAGTACAGAAGTAGTTAATGAAAAAGAATATAAGATAGATAAATATGCAAGTACTTCGACAGCTAAAGTTTTATTTAAAATTCCAATTCTTATTTTATTTCCAATAATGATGCTTTTAGAGCAATTTGCATATTCACAATGGGGATTTTCTCTTCCACTTCAAATGGCAGAGTTATTTGGAGATAATGGTGCTAAATTATATGGATTTTTAGGAGCATTTAATGCGATTATAGTTATAACATTAACTCCATTATTAACTCATAAAACTAGAAAACATAATTCTTTAAATATTATGTCCTTAGGTGGAGTACTATATGGTCTTTGTTTTTTAGTTATAGGTTTTTCAAAAGCTATGCCTTTATTTTTCATAGCTGTATTTTTATTGACGCTAGGAGAAATTTTACTTGCTATAAATAGTTCTGCTTTCATAGCTAATAATACACCTCCTTCTCATAGAGGAAGAATTAGTTCTATAGTGCCAATAATATCAGGAGCAGGATATGCCCTAGGGCCTATGATAATGGGAAATATTATAGATTCAAATGGTATTTTTATGGCATGGATGATAGTTACGGGTGTATCTTTTATTGGAGCAGGAGGGTTAATTTTACTTAAAAAGGTAAAAATTAATGAAATTAAATATGAGACAGCTTTAAACAGAACAGATAATGTAAAATAAAGAAAATGTCTTAGAGATTCTACCTATTTATACTTAATATGTTTTCTATTTGTATTTTAATATACTCTGGGATATCTTGTATTTTATATAACATCATAGTAGAGTATTAAAAAGTATATAAAAATGGCATGAGTCCAGTTGAATACCGGATTCATGCCATTTCATATTATGCTATACTTTTATTTACAGTTTTTATAACTTGTTGAGCTATATTTACTGAATGGTCAGAGATTCTTTCTAAGTTGCTTATTACATCTAAATACACAACTCCATTATCTATAGTACATGAACTTTCGTTTAATCTTCTCATATGATTTTCACGACATGATTTTTCCATCATATCTATTTTTTCTTCCATTTTTATTACCTGACAAGCTAAGTCTATATCTAAATTTTCCATAGCTTTTAGTGCATAAGTATAATTATCAACAACTTTGTTGTACATTTGAATTAATTCTTCGCTACCTTCTTTAGATAAACTTAAATCTTTTTCTACAAGTATTTGTGCTAACTCTGCTATATTTTCAGCATGGTCACCAATTCTTTCTATATCATTTACAGTGTTAAATAATGCATCAACACTTTCTCTAGATTCATTGTTTAAAGATGTCTTAGATAATTTTAATAAGTAATTTAAGATTGTCTTTTGTAAAATGTTTATTGTTTGTTCTTCTGCAAAACATTTTTTAATTTTAGCGTCTGACTTTTCTAATAAGCCATCCATTGAGTTAGTAAGTGATTTTTTAGCTTTGTCACCCATTCTTAAAATTTCTTTAACAGTGTTAGATAAAGCTATTGATGGAGTTTCCATCATTCTTTCATCTATATATTTAACAATTTTTCTATCTTCTATTTCATCTTCTTTTTCTGGTATAAGTTTCATAGTAAGTTTAACTATTAACTTAGAGAATGGAAGAAGTATTATAACATTTATTACATTAAATAATGTATGTGAATTCGCTATTTGTCTACTTATATCATTTGGATCAAAATGATTTACTATCATAGCTATTGGTTTAGTTAAAACTACCATAAATATTATTGTACCTATTACGTTGAATGCCAAATGCATTACTGCTGCTCTTCTAGCATTTTTTGTAGCACCTATACTAGATAATAAAGAAGTAACGCAAGTTCCGATATTATCACCATATAATATTGGAAGTGCTGCTGATAATGGTATTAATCCTTGCGATGCAAGTGCAAGTAACATACCCATTGATGCACTCGAACTTTGAATTACTGCTGTTATACCAAATCCTAATAATACTCCAAGGAATGGTTTATCTGCAACTGCAACTATTGCGTCTGTAAATCCTTTAAATTCTGCTAAAGGAACTACTGCTTCCTTCATAAATTCCATACCTGTAAATAATATACCAAATCCTATTAATATCTCAGCTGAATGTTTAACGTTAGGCTTAGATGAGAATAAATAAAATACTATACCTATACCTATAGATATTGGCGCTAATCCAACTAAATCAAGTGATACTAATTGAGCTGTCATAGTTGTTCCTATGTTAGCACCCATTATAACACCTATTGCTTGAGGTAATGTCATTATACCTGCATTAACAAATCCAACTACCATTACTGTAGTTGCACTACTACTTTGTATAATTGCTGTAACTAAAGCTCCTACTATAACTCCCATAAGAACGTTGCTAGTTAGAAGTTCGATTATTTTCTTTAATTTAGATCCTGCTGATTTTTGAAGTCCATCTCCCATAAGGTTCATACCATATAGGAAAAGTCCAAGACCCCCCATTAAGTTAATTGCGATTTCCACTTTTGTTTCCTCCTTAAATATAAGCATATCTTTTTTCTTCATTTATTAGTACAGACTAATTTTATCAAAAAGAATATTATCTTGTGTTAAATTTGTGTTAAGTTGTTAAATTTTGTGTTAAAAACATGTTAAATTTCAGTTAAATATTAAGTTAATATTAATAAAATTTTAAATTTATGTTAATTTTATATATAAAAAGCTTGAACCAAATCTGATTCAAGCTTTTTATTATGCTAAAATTACTACTGCCATAAATTCTAAATCCTCATCACCTGTATTTTCTATTGAATGAGTAGCTCCATTAGCAGTGTAAATAGTATCACCTTGTGATACTTTTACTATTGTTCCATCGTCGTCTACTACACCTTCACCTTTTAATATGTAATATACTTCAAAATCATCACTATGATCATGATATCCTATAGATCCCCCTGGAGGGAGTGATATTTTTGAAAACATTTTAGCTTTTTCTTTAAGTTCATCACCTTGTATTAGATGAGTTATCGTAGCAGTTTTTTTACCATTTCTTAAATTTTCTACTTTAGATATTGTTAAATCTTTTGGTTTCTTTATCATGTTTTATCTCCTTTGAGTCATATTTGTACGAAGTATTTAACTTTATTTATTCTATTTTTATGTTTATTTATCCTTTTATTTTTTCGCCTTTTTTAATTATATTAATAGAAAACCCTTTTTCAGACAATATTTAATGATTCAATAGTAGCAGAGTAAGGGTATAATTGAAGTAATATATAGTTGTAATAAGTTCAAAATTGAATTTAATGATATAAAAATATAAATTTGGGTCAAGGAAGGAATATATGAATATGCAATTTTATAATTTTTCAGTAAAAAAGATGAATGGACAAGAATTTAACATGGAGAATAATTAAATGAAAAAGATAGTTAAAGTAAGAAACTTAAAAATAGGAGAAGGAATTCCTAAAATTTGTGTACCACTAGTAGGAAAAACAAGAGAAGATATAATATCAGTGGCAAGAGATTTAAAAATAATTAAACTAGACCTAGTGGAATGGCGTGTTGATTACTATGAAGATGTTGAAGATATAGAAAAAGTTAAAGAAACTTTATCAAAACTTAGAGAGACTTTAGGGGACTTGATAATTTTATTTACATTCAGAAGTTTAAAAGAGGGTGGAGATAAAGAAGTTTCTACAGAATACTATGCAAAACTAAACAAAGAAGTTTGCTTAACTAAGGACATAGATTTAATAGATGTAGAGTTATTTACAGGTGAAGAAGTTGTAGCTGATATTGTTGAGTATGCAAATAAACATAACGTAAAAGTTGTAATGTCTAATCATGATTTTGATAAAACTCCTAGTCAAGATGAAATAGTTAATATTCTTTGTAAGATGCAAGACTTAAAAGCTGATTTACCTAAAATAGCAGTTATGCCACAAAATACAACAGATGTATTAACATTGTTATGTGCTACAAATGAAATGGTAACAAAATATGCAAAGACTCCGATAATAACAATTTCTATGGGAGGTTTAGGTGCGGTAAGTCGTTTATCAGGAGAAACGTTTGGATCCGCTCTTACATTTGGATCAGCGAAGGTAGCATCAGCACCTGGACAAATACAAGTAAATGAATTGTATAAAGTACTTAATCTTCTTCATGAAATTAAATAATAAAATTAAGGATCAAGTGAGTACTTGATCCTTTTTCTAATATAATTAATTAAGTTGTAATTAAATTTTTATTTTTATAAGAGGCAATAAACCCTATAAGTCTTCCACTTATACTAACCGCAATTAATGATAAAGCTATTTGCGATGTAGATAAGTAGACTAAAGACAACCCAAGTACAATAATATCAGTTATCATATACACCCTACCTATATTTAAAGATGTAGTCTTAGAAATTACTAATGCTAAAGCGTCATCTCCACCTGCAGCTCCTCCTGCTCTAACAACTAACCCTGAACCAACTCCTACAAATATACCGGAAAAAATACTTCCAAGTAGAACGTTATCGAATTTTGGAATTAAAGGTCCTATACTTTCAAAGAATCCAAATAAAATAGAGAAACTGAAAGTAGCTAATAATGAATACATAATAAATTTTTTACCGAAAAATTTATACCCAACTAGAAGTAAGAGAGAGTCGATAACAAGATTTGCTAAAGAGAGTCTAATATCGAATAAGTTTTTAAGCAGTAGTAAAAGTCCTAACACTCCACCTTCCGTAATATTATTTTGGTAGTTTAAATTATAAACTCCAAATGATAAAATTAATGATCCCATTAATACAAGTAAAATCTGCCTTAAAGATTGCCGACTGGCCATAAAATCCCTTCCTTTTTTCTTTGATTTACTATTATTATATAGAGTTAAAAGGAATTTGTATACCCAAAAAACCGGAACTAATTATTATATAAAAAAATGAAAGAATTTGCAACTGTTTTTACGAAAAAAAAACGATTAAAAAAAATATTGCTTTAAACTTAGTGTTTTCAATGGTTTGAATAAGAACTTATTTTTGAATAATTTATATTAATTTTTATTAAGTTTAGTGATTCTAATCTTTAGTTTATATTAATTTTTGTTTTGTTTAGTAATACTAAGTAAAACGAGAAAAAAACACCTTTTTACTAAACTTTTGTAAAGGTTAAAATTATGAATAGCAATTAATAAAATAGTAACTAATAAAATAGTACTAAGCTAATATATAATCTTTATTTTAAGTTGTTTTTCATTTGTAATTTTATAATTGAATTAATAATTTAGATAGTTTAAACTTATTAATTGTAACTATTAAAAATAAACAATGCTAGAAAGGGTGATAAATATAGAAATAAAAAGAAATAGTATTACTGTAAAGCTATTCTTACTAATATTTATACTTATATTGTTAATATCAGGATTAATAGGTGTGTGGATAATTAGTGATACTAATAAAATAATACAAAAAGAAATGCATGAAATGAGAAGTCAAGTTTTAGATGAGGTAGCCAATAATATTTCTATATTATTATCTAATGTAGAAACCATAGGAAATAATATTGTAGTAGACAGTAAGCTAATAGATATATTAGGGACACCAGAAAACGAACTTCCTAATAATAAAGAATCAAATAAAGAAATGAATTCATATGTAGAAGGTTTATTAGTTGATCAAGTTTGGAAGTATGGCAAATTCAATATGAAGCCAGAATTATACATTATAGGTGAAAATGGATTGAAATATAGTACTTATTCTGAAACCAAATATGATATGGAAAGTATAAAAAATGAAGATTGGTATGAGAAACTTGTAAAGGCAGATGGAAAAACAGTACTTATAAACACATATAAAGATGAAAATGGAATAGGTCCATATAAAAATATATTTAAAATGGGGAGACTTATAAAAGATTTAATAACTAAAGAAACTCTAGGAGTCTTAATAATGGATATAAGTGAAACTATGCTCTATGATAGATATTCAGATATGTTAAACTATGGAACATTTATTTATATTGCAGATTCACAAGGGAAAATAATATCTAGCAAAGATAAACGACTTATAGGTGAAAACTATGACCAAGTTATAGTAGAGAAAATAGAAGAAGATAATCTTAGTAAAAACAACATGCAAATAATATCTAATATTGAGGAATATGGATGGAAGATAATACAAGAAATACCTTTAAATATAATAATGCAGTTATCAAATCAAATAACTCAGAGGACAGTATTTATAATATTATTAGTAAGTATCATGGCCTTAATTACTACCTATAAACTTTCAGCATGGATTACAAAACCAATAATTAATATAAAAAATAAAATGGGTGAAGTAATGGATGGGAATCTAAAGGTTGAGGTGAAAGTAGATAGTAGTGATGAAATAGGACAACTACAAACGTCTTTTAATAGCATGGTAAACTGGCTAGGTTATTCAATAGAAAATATAAAGAAATATGAAAAACAAAAAAGGGTAGCGGAGTTAAGTTTCCTACAAGCACAAATAAATCCTCATTTTCTATACAATACCTTAAGTGGGATAAGGTTTTTAATGTCAATGAATAAAACCGAGCAAGCAGAAGAGATGCTTTATAGATTTACAAAATTATTAAGAAGTATACTACCAAAATCCAGTGAAATGATTAGACTAGAAGAAGAAATAGAAAACATTAAAAACTATGTAGAACTTCAAAAGATGAGATATCCTAATTGTTTTGAAATTAGTTATCAAGTAGATTCAATAATAAACGATTTCAATGTTCCTTCTTTTATTTTGCAACCAATTGTAGAAAATGCTATTTTATACAGTATGGAAAAAGAAAATAATGAAGGAATTATAAGCGTGGTTGGATATAAAAATGAAGATGGAATAAGGATAATCATAGAAGATAATGGTATAGGTATGTCTAAAGATAAAGTACAAAGCGTATTAAAAAAAGAAGCAAGTATAAATAGAGTAGGCGTTATAAATGTACATGAAAGAATACAGCTAAACTATGGACAAGATTATGGACTGCAAATAGATAGTATAGAAGGAAAAGGAACCAAAGTTACATTTATACTACCAAATTAGAGGGAGGAAAATATGTTAAATATATTAGTAGTAGAAGATGAAGCACCTATAAGAGATTGGATAGTATATACTGTTTCAAATATTTCTAAAGATTTTAATGTATTAGCTAGTGCGTCAAATGGTAAAGAGGCATATGAATTAGCAGTTAAACTTAAACCACAGGTTATTATAAGTGATATAAAAATGCCTATAATGGATGGAATAGAGCTTACAAGAGAAATAAAAAAAATAATTCCAAATATTTTTATTGTACTGTTAACTAATTATGCAGAGTTTTCTTATGCAAAGGAAGCTATAAGCTGTGGTGTTTATGAATATCTAGTAAAGTCAGATATAAGACCAAAAGAATTAAATGAAGTTCTTAGTAGAATTCATCAAAATATAAAGGGAAATGAAAAAATAATAATAGAACAAGAAAAAAATATAAATGACAGAGAAGAAAATTTAAAAATTAATGATACAAAAAATATAAGCAGTAAATATTCAAAGGCAGTAAAAAAAGCTATAGAATATATTGAATTAAATTATAAAGAGCATATTTCTTTAAATGACATATCAAAGAGTGTATATTTATCCCATGAGTATTTTTCAAGATTATTTAAAGAAGAGGTAGGCGAAAACTTTAGTACCTATCTTACAAATTATAGAATGAAGAAAGCGGAATATTTTATTAAAAATACAGATATGAAAATATCTCAAATATCAACAGAAGTAGGGTATGTTAATGCTAGTTATTTTTCGAAAAGTTATAAAAAATATAAGGGAGTATCTCCAGATGAGGATAGATACTAATGTTAGAAATGCGAATAATGTCAAAATAATTCGAAAATATCAAAATTTTTGCATTGGACAAGGTTTTCAAACACAAAAATATCAATATTGTTGCAACACTTATCAATAGAATCTATAGAATGAAAACGTTCAACCTAATATAATGTTATTAAAGAGTTAAGCAAGTTATTAATACATTATATGTTTTACTAAGGGTTAACCTAGGAGGCAAATAATGAAACTAAGTAAAGGTAAAAGAATAACATTAATAACAGTTATTTTGTTATTATTTACAACAACTGCTTGTTCATCACAATATATCAAAACTAAATCAAACAGTGACATTGAGGAAACTATAAAGGTTGCAATTATTTTTAATGAAGCTGGATTAGGAGATAAATCCTTCAATGATTTATGCTATGATGGTTTATTAAGGGCACAGGATGAATTAGGAATTGAATTTGATTACTCTCAATCTAAATCCACAGATGATTATGAAAACTTATGTAGAGAATATGCAAAAGTTGAAGAATATGATCTTATTATATCTGTTGGAGCAGAACAAGAGGAAGCTGTAGAGAGAATTTCAAAAGAATTTCCAAATCAAAAATTTACATTGATGGATTCTAAATTAGAACTACCAAATGTAAGTACAATATACACGAATTGGCCAGAACAAACTTTTCTAAATGGAGTTATAGCAGGATTAGCTATTTCAAATCATAAAGATGAGAATGAAAATAAAGAAGTTGTAGGTGTTATACTAGGAAAAGACCTTGAGTATCTTAGGAAAGGTGCAGTTGGATTTGAGGCAGGAGTTAGATATGTAAATCCTGATGTTGAAACAATTGTAGGAACAGTTGATGATTTTTCAGACCCAGCTAAAGCAAAAGAAATTGCACTTTTAATGTACAACAAAGGTGCAACTTATATTCAACAAATAGCAGGGGAATCGGGTCTTGGAGTATTTGCAGCTGCTAAAGAAGCTGATAAATATGCATTTGGAGTTGATGATAATCAAAATTTCCTTGACCCAGATTATATAGTATCAACAGCAACTAGATATGCAAATGAAATAATTTATGAAGAAATAAAGTCTCTTATAAATAATACCTGGTCTCCAGGAGTACACAAACGAGGTCTTAAGGAAAATGTTATTGGTTATACAAGAGAAGGCTCTAATGTAGAAATAGACAACTCCATAATTGAAAGCGTTGAAAGTATAAAGAAATCTATAATAGATAAAGAGATTTCAATACCTTCAACTTACGAAGAATTAGAGATATGGATTAAATCAAATCAATATAAAAATTAATATATAAGGGGCAATTAATATGAGACTATACGATATTATATCTAAAAAAAGAGATAAAAAAGAATTATCTAAACAAGAAATAGAATTTTTTATAGAAAAATATACTAATGAAGAAATACCTGATTATCAGGCATCTGCATTATTAATGGCAATATATTTAAATGGATTCACTAAAGAAGAAACATCAAATCTTACTATGGCTATGGTAAATTCAGGGGACGTTGTAGACCTTAGTATGATAGATGGAATAAAGCTTGATAAGCACAGTACTGGAGGGGTAGGAGATAAAACTTCTCTTATATTAGTACCAATGGTTGCTGCAGCTGGTGGAAAAGTTGCTAAATTATCAGGTAGAGGATTAGGCCACACTGGTGGAACATTAGATAAATTAGAAGCTATACCAGGTTTTGATATATCAGTAGAAGAAGATAAATTTAAAGATATGGTTAAAAATGCAGGATTAGTTATAGCAGGTCAAACTCAAAACTTAGTTCCAGCAGATAAAAAGATATATGCACTAAGAGATGTTACTGCAACAGTAGATAGTATACCTTTAATAGCTGCAAGTATAATGAGTAAAAAAATAGCATCAGGTGCAGATGCAATATTATTAGATGTAAAATATGGTGAAGGTGCATTTATGAAAACTGCAGAAGATGCGGAAGAATTAGCAACAGCTATGGTAAACATAGGAAAGAGCTTAAATAGAAATACATCTGCTGCAATAACTTTAAATGGAGAGCCATTAGGATATGCAATAGGTAATGCTCTTGAATTAAAAGAAGTTATAGAAATATTAAAAGGTGAAGGCCCAGAAGATTTAAGAGAATTATGCTTAGAATTAGGATCTCAAATGCTTAAGCTAGGAAACATAGAGCCTGATGTTAAAAAAGGAAGAGAAAAATTAGAAGAAATATTACAAAATGGAACTGCATTAGCTAAGTTAAGAGAAATGACAGTACTTCAAGGTGGAGATCCAAGTGTTATAGATAATCCAGAATTATTTAACCTATCACCATTAACTCATGAAGTTAAAGCAACTAAAGAAGGATATGTATATGGATTAAATGCAGAAAAAGTAGGTATATCATCATTACTTACAGGAGCTGGAAGACATACAAAAGCTGATAGCTTAGATTATGGTGCAGGAATAATACTTAAAAAGAAAATGGGCGACTATGTAAAAGTAGGAGATGTATTGGCAACTCTATACTCAAGTGATGAATCTAAGTTTGAAAAGGCTGAAGAAGAATTACAAAGCGCATATAATATACAAAATGAAAAGCCTGAAAAAAGCTCTATAATACACAAAATAATATAAAATTCACTTCGCTTGTGTCATAAACGACCTACAAATTAGGTTCGTTGCTCAAATTTAGCGATTAAGATATAAAATTAAAATACATGAAATATAGGAGATAAATTATGGATAATAAAACAATTTTAAGCACAGTAGACCACACTTTATTAAAGCAAACAGCTACTTGGGCAGATATAAAGGTAATATGTGAAGATGCAATGAAATATGAAGTAGCATCTGTTTGTATACCACCATCATTTGTAAAACAAGCAAAAGAATTTGTTGGTGAAAATATGCAAGTTTGTACAGTAATAGGATTCCCAAATGGATATAACACTACAGTTGTAAAAATATTTGAAACTAAAGATGCAATAGAAAATGGCGCAGATGAAATAGATATGGTAATCAACTTAAGCCACTTAAAAGATGGTAAATTTGAAGAAATAACTGAAGAAATAAGAGCTATAAAAGAAGCTTGTAAAGATAAAATATTAAAAGTTATAATAGAAACTTGTTTATTAACTGAAGAAGAAAAAGTTGAAATGTGTAAGTGTGTAACAAATGCTAAAGCTGATTTTATAAAGACTTCTACAGGATTTAGCACAGGTGGAGCAACTGCTGAGGATATAGTATTATTCAAAGAAAACATAGGCAAAGATGTTTTAATAAAAGCAGCAGGTGGAATAAAAGACCTTGATACAGCTAGAGATTTTATAAGAAAAGGCTCAGTAAGACTTGGTACTAGTTCAATAATAAAAATGATAAACAACGAAGAAGTAACAGGGTACTAATATGAAAAAATTCAACAGAGTATTTTTAATTGTATTAGACTCTGTAGGAATTGGAGCTTTAGAGGATGCAAACGAGTATGGCGATATAGGTGCTAATACTCTTTGCAACTTAGCTCAAAAGACAGGAGGGCTTAGCCTTCCTAACCTACAAAAAATGGGTCTAGGAAATATAGCAGATATCAAAGGTGTAAAACGTATAAAAAATCAAATAGCTTATAGTACTAAATGTGGAGAATTATCAAAAGGAAAAGATACTATAACTGGTCACTGGGAAATGGCAGGGATACTTATAAAAGAGCCTTTTAAAGTATTTACAGAAAATGGATTTCCTAAAGAACTTATAGATGAACTACAAGAAAAGACGGGTCATAAATTTATAGGAAATATATCAGCATCAGGAACTGAAATCATAACTAATCTTGGTGAAGAGCATGTAAAAACTAAGAGCTTAATATTATATACATCAGCAGATAGTGTTCTTCAAATTGCTGCAAATGAAGAAATAATACCACTAGATGAACTGTATAGAGTGTGTGAAATGGCAAGAGAAATCACACTAAAAGAAGAGTATAAAGTTGGTAGAATAATAGCAAGACCATTTGTAGGAAGTAATAAAGAAAACTTTAAACGTACTTCAAATAGAAAAGATTATGCTTTAAAGCCACCAACTAAAACAGTATTAGATGCTATGAGTGATAAAAACTTAGATGTCGTAGGAATAGGTAAAATAGGTGATATATATTCTTACCAAGGAATTACTAAAAGCATAAAAAGTAAAAGTAATGAAGCTGGTATGAATGAAACTATAGCTATAGCAAAAGAAGGATTATACAACGGTTTAGTATTTTTAAACCTAGTAGATTTTGATGCTTTATATGGTCATAGAAGAGATGTTAATGGATATAAGGGAGAGCTAGAAGCATTTGATTATCAATTAGGAAATCTTATCAAGGAACTTAAAGAAGATGATTTATTAATTATAACAGCAGATCATGGTAATGATCCAACATTTAAAGGAACTGATCATACGAGAGAGTATGTACCGGTATTAGTTTACAATAATTCTTTAAAAGAAGCTAAAGAAATGCCAATACTTAAAACAATGGCAGATATAGGCATTACTATTTTAGATAACTTTAATGAAGAAAATGAAAAATATAATTTTGAAATAGGAAAATCGTTCTTACAAAATATAAAATAATAACTATGAGGTGGATAATATGAATAATTTATTTGATAAAATACAAGAAAGTGCAAGTTATATAAAATCTAAAACAGATATTATACCTACTATAGGGCTTATATTAGGATCGGGATTAGGAGTTTTAGCTGACGAAATAGAAAACCCAGTACAAATAAGCTATGATGAAATACCTAATTTCCCAGTATCAACAGTTGAAGGGCATAAGGGTCAATTAGTTATAGGACAATTACAAGGAAAAAATGTAATTGCTATGCAAGGAAGATTCCATTACTACGAAGGATACGCTATGCAAGAAGCAACTTTCCCGGTAAGAGTAATGAAAGCATTAGGAGTAGAAACTGTATTTGTAACTAATGCAGCTGGTGGAGCTAATAAAGATTTTAAACCTGGAGATTTAATGATAATAACAGATCATATAAACTTCGGTGGATACAATCCTTTAATAGGTGCAAATGATGATAGATTAGGAGTTAGATTCCCAGATATGTCTAAAGCATATACTCCAGAGTATATAGAAATTGCTAGACAATGTGCAAAAGATTTAGATATTAATATAAAAGAAGGTATATATACATTCTTTACAGGACCTACGTATGAGACTCCTGCAGAAATAAGAATGGCTAGAATTATGGGGACGGATGCAGTAGGAATGTCTACAGTACCAGAAGTAATTGTAGCATCTCACAGTAATCTTAAAGTTGTAGGTATATCATGTATAACTAACATGGCAGCAGGGATACTTGATCAACCTTTAAATCATGAAGAAGTTATAGAAACTACACAAAAAGTAAAACAAGAATTCTTAAACTTAGTAAAGAGTATAGTTAAGGCAATATAATATTTTATTGACATTAAAATCTAATTAATATGTTGTACTAGTTCATTCAATTAGTACAACATGTTAGTTAAGGAAAATACTAATATGAAAATAGAGGGTGAAAACGTGAAAATAGTATTAAATATATTCGGAATAATAATTTTATTAGGAACTCTATACTTATTATCATCTAACAAAAAAGATGTTAACAAAAAAATGATACTAAAAGCATTTGTACTTCAGTTTGTAGTAGCATTTTTATTAGTAAAGTTTCCACTTGGAAGATTTGCTTTACAAAAAGTGTCTGATGTTGTAACTAACATATTAAGTTACGGAGCACAAGGATTAACATTTATATTTGGTTCATTAGAAAATGCAGGAGCTCCAACAGGATTTATATTTGGTATACAAATTCTAGGTAATATAATATTTATATCATCATTAGTAGCTGCCCTATATTATCTTGGTGTTTTAGGAGCTGTAGTTAAAGTAATAGGTGGAGTAATAGGAAAAACACTTGGAACTAGTAATGTAGAAAGCTTTGTTGCTGTTGCGAACGTGTTTTTAGGTCAAACAGAATCTCCTATACTTGTATCTAAGTACTTAAAAGGTATGACTGAAAGTGAAATAATGTTAGTTTTAATATCAGGTATGGGGAGTATGTCTGCAACTGTACTTATGGGATATGCAGGAATGGGTATACCTATGGAGTATCTTTTAATAGCTGGGGCATTAGTTCCACTTGGAAGTATAATAGTATCAAAATTAATACTACCAGAAGTTGTAAAAGAAGTTGCTACTGAAGAAAATACAGTAGTAGATAATAATGGAGTTGCTTCTTTAGCAGTCGCTGAATGTGCTGTAGCAGTTGATACTATTGAAGAAGTAAGTATAGATAATAAAGGTGATAATGCAAACCTTATATCTGCAATATCTCAAGGAGCTAATGAGGGTCTTCAAATGGCTTTAGGGATAGGTGCATCACTTATTGCTATAATATCTTTAGTTGCGCTAGTTAATGGTATATTAGGAGTAGTTGGGTTATCTTTAGAACAAATTTTATCATATGTATTTGCACCTATAGGATTCTTAATGGGTCTAGCAAAGGAAGATGTATTTACTGCAGGTCAATTACTTGGAAGTAAGTTAATATTAAATGAGTTTGTTGCTTTTGGTCAATTAGGTAAAATATTAAATACACTAGATTATAGAACAGGATTAATGATGTCAATATCTCTGTCAGGATTTGCAAATATAGCTAGTATGGGTATATGTATATCAGGTATATCAGTATTCTGTCCAGAAAAAAGAGATGTATTATCAAAACTAGCATTCAGAGGAATGTTAGGTGGATTCTGCGTAAGTTTATTAAGTGCTTTAATAGTAGGTTTAATAATAGCTATATAATTTATAGCTATTCTAAGAGTCAATATTTAATATAGGGGGAGAAGAAAATATGAAAATATTTATAGATACAGCAAACATAAGTGAAATAGTAGAAGCAAATAGTTGGGGAATAATAGATGGTGTTACTACAAATCCATCACTTATAGCTAAAGAAGGAAGAGATCTTCAAGAAGTTATAAATGAAATATGTGGGATAGTAGATGGACCAATAAGTGCAGAGGTTATAAGTTTAGAAGCTGATAAAATGGTTGAAGAAGCTATGGAATTAGTTAAATTGCATAAAAACATAGTTATAAAACTACCCATGTGTATAGAAGGATTAAAGGCAGTTAAAGTATTATCAGAAAGAGATA
Organism: Romboutsia sp.; assembly: GCF_056995035.1. Taxonomy (NCBI): domain Bacteria; kingdom Bacillati; phylum Bacillota; class Clostridia; order Peptostreptococcales; family Peptostreptococcaceae; genus Romboutsia; species Romboutsia sp. The sequence continues at coordinate 20,727 of NZ_JBXKIW010000074.1, forward strand.
TAAAAACTAATGTAACTTTAATATTCTCATCTCAACAAGCATTACTTGCAGCAAAAGCTGGAGCTACATATGTTAGTCCTTTTGTTGGAAGAGTTGATGATATAGGTGCTAGAGGTACAGAATTAATAGGTGAGATAGCAAGTATATTTGAAATACATGATATACAAACAGAAATAATATCAGCTAGTATAAGAAACCCAATACATGTATCAGAATGTGCTTTAGCTGGGTCAGATATAGCTACAATACCATTTGGAGTATTAAGTCAAATGGCTAAACACCCTCTTACTGATATAGGAATAGAGAAGTTTTTAAGTGATTACAATACAAGTAAATAGTACCAAACAATAAAGGCGTCGTGAAAACGGCGCCTTTTATTATTATATCTAAAATCATTAGTCTATAAATTGTATTATATTGTATAGAATAAAATAAGTTGTCACAAATATAATATTTTTCAATAATATAATAATAGTAAAATTTGATTAGTATCACATCTTTTATAAATAGATAGTGATACTATAATATATATAATAAGTTATGAAAGAAAATGGAGGAAGTTATTTTGTTTGAATTAGAAGAAGACATTTTATTATTTAAACCAATAGATATAAATGCAAAAAAAGTATTAGATCCATATTTTGAATTAGTCGATTATGAGGCATGTGAATACTGCTTTGTGACTTTATATATGTGGCAAAATTTATACAGTACTGTGTATTATATAGAAGATGACTTTGCCATAGTATCAGGTGAATACGAAGGAAATAGCTTTGTAGTGCTACCTCTAGCAACTAAGGAAAATATGCCTAAAGCTATTGATTTTATATTAAGACATTTTAAAGATGAAAATAAGAAAGTACATTTAAGAGCAATAACAAAAGAAATCGTGGATTTTATGAAAGAAAATTACCCAGGAAAATTTGAATATATCGAAGAAAGAGATTACTTTGACTATGTATATGATGGAGAAAGCCTAAGAACTTTAGCTGGTAAAAAAAATCAAAAGAAAAGAAACCATTTAAATTACTTCTTAAAAGAATATGCAAATAGATTTGAATATAAAAGATTAGAAGAAAATAACCAATTTGAAGAGTGTATAAAACTTTTAAATGAGTGGGCAGATGGTAAAGAAGATAGTGATGATTTTAAAGATGAATTTGCAGCTATACAAAGAATATTTAATCATTATGATAAGTTAAAAGATAAAATAAAAATTGGTGGAATATATGTAGATTCTAAGTTAGAGGCATTTTCAATAGGTGAAAATTTAAATCACAATATGGCAGTTATTCATATAGAAAAAGCAAACCCAGACATAAGGGGATTATATCCATATATAAATCAACAATTTTTAATAAATGAATTTAGTGATATAGAATTTATAAACAGAGAAGAAGATTTAGGAATTGAAGGATTAAGGAAAGCAAAGCTTTCATATCACCCATCTAGATTTGTTCAAAAATACACAGTAGTAGAAAAATAAATAGAAATCAAAAAAGGGTGGTAAATTTCCCCCCTTTTTTTTAATTATAAGAATATCATAATTTTGAAATATTTTAATGTTACTCTACAAACTTTTTCATTTTATCTAGGTCTTTGATTATTAACTGCTTAGTTCCTTTAAGTTCGAAAAGTCCATCTTGTTCAAATTTAGATAACTTCCTGCTTATACTTTCTCTAGTAACTCCGGCATAATTTGCCATGCCCTCCCTACTTAAAGGAAGATCAACTTCTAAAATACCATTTTCATAAATACCATATTTATCCACGAATTCTAGTAGCATACATATTATTCGATGCTCAATATCATTAGTAGCTAAACTTGTAGCAAGATTTTCAGTTTCCATTAATTTTTTACTGACTTCATTTAAAATTTTTAAAGTTATATTACAATTTTGAGCTAAAACAGTATGCATATTTTTCTTTGATATAATGCAAATACATACATCACCAACCGCAGTAGCAGCGAAATTAGTAACATAGTTATCATTGAATAAGCTAAGTTCACCGAAAAATTCACCTGCTGAGAGTATGCGCATTATTTGCTCTTTACCTTCATGAGTTGTTTTTGATAATTTTATAGTTCCATGACTTACTATAATAAGATTAGATAAATGAGACCCTTCTAAACATATTATATCGTCTTTCTTAAAACAATGATGTTCTATATCATTTAATATTTCTTCTAATTCATCTTCTGACAAAGAAGAAAATATAGGAATTTCTTTAGCATATAATCTACTTTTACATTGAGTATTCGAATTTATAATGAATCACTCCTAACCCGTCTTTATATTCAAATATAATTGTAACATATATAACAAAATTGATTAAGTATAATTTAATTTTAATATAATACTATCTACATATATATAGTGACTATTATAACTAATACTACATATATGTTAAATAGTATTAACATATATAAAGGATATATTTAACATTTGTTTAATATAAATGATAGAAAGATTTAATATAAATAATAAAGGAGATATTTTATGGAGAACTCTATTCAAACAATAGCAAGTAATAACTTGCTTGTAATTTTCGCTGTAGTAGCTATGACAGGTATTATTTGTAGTAAACTAAGTGAAATAGTAAAAATACCAGATGTAGTATTATTTTTAATAGCGGGGATTTTAATAGGTCCTTCAATTTTGAAATTTATAGATATAAGTCAATATCAAGTTGAAAATCAATTGATCTTAACATTTGGTTCAGCTTTTATATTATATCTAGGCGGAAAAGAAATAAGTTTGAAGGTTTTAAAAGATGTACGAGTAACTGTATTTTTATTATCAACAGTAGGAGTAGTTATATCAGCGCTTATAGTATCTAAAGTGGTTGGGCTGACATTTGAAGTATCAGCTATGACAGCTTTATTGATTGGTGCAATAATAGCATCTACAGACCCAGCTACATTAGTTCCAATATTTAATCAAGTAAAAATAAAAGATAGAGTAAAGCAGACCGTCATAAGTGAATCTGCATTTAATGATGCGACAGGTGCAATACTTACATCAGCAGTACTTTCAATAATATTATCTGGTAAATTTTCATTAGGTGAGAATATATATGAATTAGGTATAATGGTTGTAGTTGGTGCAGTAGTAGGAATTGCAACTGGAATAGTTCTTTTAAAATTAGTAAACGATAAACCTTATGGAATCTTTAAAGATTATGCACCTATTATCTCAATACTTTCAGTAGTAATTGCCTATGAAGTAGCTACAAAGTTTGGTGGAAGCGGATACATGGCTTGTTTTATAGTCGGTATAATAACAGGTAATAAGAAAAACTTTAAAGTATGGTTATCACAAAAATCTTATGATGCAGATTTTTATGTTGCAGAAACCCTAGGTAATATTTCTCGTATGTCAATATTTATAATACTAGGTAGTCAAGTTGACTTAGCTATGTTAGGAAAATACTTTGTACCAGCACTTTTAGTAGTACTTAGTTTAATGTTTATAGCAAGACCTATATGTGTAATTGTTTGTACTATATTTGATAGAAATGCAAAATGGGATAAAAAAGAAATGCTATTTATGATGTGGGTTAGAGAAACCGGAGTAATACCAGCAGCTCTATGCGGTATAATAGCATCCATGAAAATACCAGGATATGAAATAATTTCATCAATAGTATTTATGGCAATATTAATCACTTTAATAATTCAAGGAAGTACTACTAAGTTGGTAGCTAGAAAACTAGGATTATTAGAGGAAAATAGTCAAGAAAAACAAATTATAAATTAAGTACAATGAATTATAAAACATGATTTTCAATGTGTATTTATAATTTAAATTTTATATATAAGTTTTTATACTATTAACAACTATAAACATGTAGATGCATAGTATTTAAGTATAATGGGAAAAAGGGGGAGAGTGAAAGTGAAGAAAATACGCATATTTGTACTGACATTACTGATGGTATTTATACTGTCAATAACCGTATTTGCAGATGAAATAAAAAGTTCATCAAATCTATTTTTATTTAATGAGAGAATAAATAGCACTGATGAAGTAAAAGGTGATTTGTATGGGTTTGCTCAAGATATAAATATCAAGAGTATTGTAGGTGGAGATATTATTTCATTTGGTCAACAAATAGACATTAATTCAAAACAAGTACTAGGCAATATTAGGGGAGCAGGGCAAAGTATAGATATTGACGTTAAAAATACAAGAAATATAACTGTAGCAGGTCAAGAAATAAATATAGGAAAAAATACAAATGCAAATGCAATATATGCATCAGGTCAAAGTATTGATTTTAAAGGGAATACAAATGATTTATATATAGCAGGTCAAGATATTGTTATAGATGGGACTGTAAATGGAAATCTTGGAATAGAAGGAGAAAACATAACTATAACAGATAACGCAAATGTTTTAGGTAGTGTAAATATTAAATCTCCTAATGAACCAGTTATAAGTGGGAATATAGATTCAAAGGACATAAATTATGAAAAAATAGTACATGAAAAAAGTTTTAAACAAGAAGATAAATTTAACTTAATGGCTACAGTAATGAGCATAATAACAGCCATTATAGTAGCGTTATTACTATTTGTAATATTTAAAAATTATTTTTATGAAGTAGAAAAAAATCTTAATTCATCTTTAGGTAAATATATTTTAGTAGGTTTAGGAGTGTTGATAGTAGTCCCTATAGTTGTAGTACTTTTATGTTTAACATTTATAGGAATTCCTATAGGATTGATATTACTAATTTTATACATTTTATCAATCTATCTATGCCCAATGATTACAGGTATTACCTTAGGTCAAAGAATTCTTAAAGGTCAAAATCAATATTTACAGGTAGCGTGTGGAGTTGTAGCAATAAAATTACTGCTATTAGTTCCATTTATTCACCCTATAATATGGTTTGTTTGTATAATGTTTACATTAGGAAGTATAACTATGAGAATCGTAAATAAAGTTAGTTCAAAATCTCACCAAATTTAAATAAATTTTAGTATATAGTTTTTATATAAATAGTAATCATTTATATATGCACACATATAAATTTAACATAATCTAGAAGTAACTTATACAAGTAAAATTCATATTATGTAGTATAGATTAAATTGATTTACTTAGTCTTATATGATATAATTATTTTAAAATTATTTTTAAGGAGAAAAATATGAACACATTAGAACCTGAACCCGAAAGGACCATTTCACAATCACATTTCAAAAAAATATTAAAAGCATCAACGACAGTATTTTCTAAATTAATAGGAACTAAAGAAATTAATGCGCAGGAAAAAGAATCCACTCAATCAAATAATAAATCCGCAGCAAATAGAAAATTTGAACTTAACGATAAAATGCTTAGAGAAATAATGACATCAAGAAAAGATACATTTACTCTAAATATAGAAGATGATATAGATAGTATTTTAGAAAGCTTAGCAGATGTTAAACATGCAAAAGTGCCTGTGTATGAAAAGAATATAGATAATATAATTGGTATTTTGAATGTAAAAGATTTAATTATTAAAGCTAAAGAAGTAGGATTTAAATCTTCAGATATAAGAGAAATTCTACAAACACCATACTTTATTCCAGAAACTAAAAAAGTAAGTGAATTGTTTAATTCATTAGACCCACAAAGCGATAATATATTTATATTAGTAGATGAATATGGTGGATTTGCAGGCATAGTAACTATGGAAGATTTAATCTACGAAATTAAGGGTGTAACCTATGATAAATGTGATTTAAAACATCATAAAATAAAGAAAATAGATGATAAAAATTATATGGTTAAGGGTTTTTTAACGGTAAGTGAATTTAATGAAATATTTGAAGCCAATATAGAACAAGGGGATTATGATACTTTAAATGGGTATATAATAAATCAACTTGGACAGATACCAAAACCAAATAGTAATGAAGACATACAACTTGATTTAGGCAAATTAATGCTTAAGTTAATAAATATAAATAACAGAAGAATAGAAGATATCCAGATTAGCATATTGTATTAATTTGATTTTAATAGATTAATAATCATTTGATAAAGTTCATCGAGAATGTAGGTAGATTTGTAAAAACAAATTTACCTACATTCTTTTGCTTATTTAATAAATCTTCACTAAGACTTGTCATTATTGCTTTTTTCTAAAATCAGATAGTTTAGCATTATGAGGCACTTCAATCAGCCTACTCTTACTTATACCAACTTTTTGAGAAGTATAAATACCAGTATGACCTGAAAAGATGTAGCTAATAACACAGGTCATGAACATAAATATAATTCCCTCAGAGCCAAACATTTCTATACTCAATATGAATGATGCAAGCGGCGTATTAGTTGCACCTGCAAATACTCCAATAAGACCAAGTGCTGCTAAAAATGAAGGTGAAATATGGAGCATATTTGATAAAGAATTTCCTAGCGTAGAACCTATTACAAATAATGGAGTTACTTCGCCACCTTGGAAACCTGTACCTAAAGTTAATGATGTAAATAATATTTTCCCTAAAAATGCAAAAGGATGGACATGACCATCAAAGGATTCTGAAATAAGAGGAATACTTAACCCTAAAAAATCTCTAGTTCCAATTATATAAACCAAAGCAATAACAATAATTCCCCCAACCATGCTCTTTATTACTGGATTTTCAAATCTTTCGGTAAAGACTTCCTTTAATTTATGAGTTAATTCACTAAACAGTTTACTTGTAAATCCAAATAAAATTGCAGCTAAAGCTATTTTTATTATTATTATATAAGATAAATCTGGAACTCCAACAACTTTATAATGAGTATGATGAACTCCCAAAGCAGATACCACAATATCTCCAACAATACTTGCTGTAAAACATGGGATTAAAGCCTCATAGCTCATTATACCTAATGCAGCAACTTCCAATCCAAATACAGTACCTGCAAGAGGAGTTCCAAATACAGAAGCAAATCCACTACTTATTCCAGCCATAAGAATTAGTTTATTATCTACCTTATCTAATTTAAATAATTGTCCTATCCTTTCTGCTATACTTGAACCAATCTGTACACCTGTACCCTCTCTTCCAGCAGATCCTCCAAATAGATGTGTAACAAAGGTTCCAAAGAAAACTAGTGGAGCCATACGTAAAGGTACTTTACCACTATTGTCGTTAATCTTATCTATTATTAGATTATTACCCTTTGAGGAATTCTTTCCATACTTTGAATATAGGAAGCTTACAAAAGCTCCTCCAAATGGAAGAAGGAATATCAACCAGGTGTGCTTCATACGAACATCTGTAGCTAGCTCCAAACTTTTTAAAAATAACGCACAGGCAGAACCTGTGAAAATACCTACTATAGTTCCAATAAAAATCCATTTTGCAAATGAAAATCCAAGGACTATACTATTATTTTTATATCTAAAATTAATTACGTCGTTTCCTATATCTTTTTTATATTCTTTCATTTAATTTTTAATCTCCCTTCTTTTATTTTTATAAATTAACTCTTATATAGAATTAGTGGCTAGTTCTTTCCATTAGCCAACAAAAAAGACTCCCACAAAGTAACAATTATATAAATTGCTATTTTGTAGGAGTCATCAGCTTTATGCGTTTAATGGCGAACTCCATCGCCTAAAATTTTACTTAATTATATTAACATAAGTTTATATGATTGTCAATAATTTACCTTTTTCCATAGGATTTTCATTAAAAACCTATTTATATTATATGCGAAACAAACTCACCTACCAAAACACCAATAAAACTTAAAAATAAATTTAAGCAAGTATTTAAAGTACCTAACATATAACTCCCATTACTAAAAAGGCCTATTGTCTCATAACTAAATGTAGAAAAGGTAGTAAGACCACCCATAATGCCAGTTGTAAGCAATAATCTTAAATTAGGCGAAATTAAATCAGTTGTTAAACTTAATTCCATTATAAAACCAATTAGAATTCCACCAATTACATTGACAATTAATGTTCCGTATGGCAATTGAGTTCCAAAGAATTTAGATGAATTTATAGATATAATATATCGTAAACAAGCACCGATAAAACCACCGATTCCCACATAAAGTAACCTTTCCATCTCTATCTCCTCCTAAGAAATATACCTCTCGCGTTTAATGTAAAGAGGGAGTCATCAGCATAAAGCATTTGAAGACGAACTCCATAATATATATATATGATTTATCTTTTCTAAAATTTCTTCATTACAGTATCACTTCTATTATCATAGGAATAGTTATTGAAAATAGAAACGCTGAAGTAATGTTATAAGTATTGTAATATTGGACATTATTTATAATTGTAGTATACTTAACATTAATCTTAATAAACAAACTATAATATAATAATTTATAGTGTAGAGGAGGTATATAATTATGGTTACCAATGAATATGAAAACATATTCAAAGCATTATCAGATGAGAAAAGACTTAAAATACTTGCTTATTTAAATCAAAATGGTCATACATGTGTTTGTAAGCTTGTAGAAACTTTTGATTTATCACAGTCTAAGTTATCATATCATTTAAAGTTATTATTAACTGCTGACTTAATAACTAAAACATCTGAGGGTAAATGGAACTTTTATGATGCTAATTTAAATCAGTTAAAAAATATTTTGTCAGAAGAAGCTATAAATAGATTATTAGAAAAGTAAAAATAGAGTGGGATTTTATTTTGTCGAAACTATAATATCAATTTTTTTTGATATTATAGTTGCCAAATCAAATTTTTTCAATATAATAATAAGTATAGAATAACTTTAATTATATTTTATACATTCAATATAAAAATTTGATAAGGAGTGATGTATGTGTTTTTCGATTGGATTAATAATCAAATTTTAAAAATGACCTGGTTATCTGATTTACTTACATTATTTGTTGAAAAAATACTAAAATTAGATATGAACAGTAGAATTGGTGGGAGTGTTCAATTTTTCTTATATGACACTATAAAAATATTTATACTTTTATCAGTATTGATATTTTTAATATCATACATACAAAGTTATTTCCCCCCAGAAAGAACCAAAAAAATACTTTCAAGATTTAAAGGAATAACAGGAAATACAATAGGTGCTCTTTTAGGTACTATAACTCCATTTTGTTCATGTTCAAGTATTCCTATATTTATAGGATTTACAAATGCAGGGTTACCACTTGGTATTACTTTTTCATTCTTAATATCATCTCCATTAGTTGATATAGGTTCATTACTTATACTTATGTCTTTCTTTGGAACTAAGATAGCTGTAGCTTATGTCGTTATAGGATTAATTCTTGCTATAGTTGGGGGAACTATTATAAATAGTATGAAATTAGAGGATGAAATACAATCTTATGTAAGAGAAATGCCTAATGTAGATGGAGAAATAGAATCTCTTACAAGAAAACAAAGAATCGATTATTCAACTGAAGAAGTAAAAAACATAATAAAGAAAGTATGGGTATATATACTAATAGGAGTAGGTATAGGAGCTATTATTCATAACTGGATACCTCAAAGTATAATAGAGCGTATATTAGGTAATGATAATCCGTTTGCTCCAATACTTGCAACACTAGTTGGAATTCCAATGTATGCAGATATATTTGGAACTATTCCAATAGCAGAAGCTTTATTTTTAAAAGGTGTTCCTGTAGGGACAATATTAGCATTTATGATGGGAGTAACTGCATTGTCACTACCATCTATGATAATGCTATCTAAGGTTGTAAAACCTAAACTATTAGGAATATTTATAGCGATAATAACTGTAGGAATAATTATTATTGGATATGTATTTAATTATTTTTCATATCTATTAGTATAATAAAGTATTAATAAAAATATATAGGAGGTATGTATTATGGAAATTAAAATATTAGGATCAGGATGTTCAAGTTGTAATGATTTATTAAAAAGAACAGAGCAAGCAGTTAAAGAATTAGGAATCGAAGCAAGCTTTGAAAAGGTAACTGACATGATGCAAATAATGTCTTTTGGAGTAATGAAAACTCCTGGATTAGTTGTAGATGGTAAAGTTAAAGCTAGTGGAAGAGTTCCATCAGTTGAAGATATAAAAAATTTATTAAAGTAATATAAATAAATAAAAAACTTAAATATGCACAATATATAATAGTAAGTATTAAAGTGTATAAATACCAATATCATTGGTATTTATACACTTTTTTATAGCACATAGGAAATTATATTCGTTTTAAAACTGTAGATAAATATAATTTTCGTATATGTGCTTCAAAAAAGTCTTCCTTATAAATATTCAATTGAAGGCTTTTTTATATTTAATAAAAGTAAAATTAAAAATATGAACAATAAGTTTAACTAAGGTTAAGAATTTAGTCGAACGATAAATCAATTTTTTTTGATTTAGTGGTTTACAAAATATATAAACTAGCATATCATATGATTATAAGTGAATATGATAATTTAATTAAGGAGACAATATGGAATTAATACAAATGTTAAAAGCGTTGGGTGATGAAACACGAATTAGGATAGTCAATATTTTAAGAGAAGGATCCTTGTGTGTATGTGAAATAGAGTCAATACTTGAACTTACGCAGTCTAATGCATCTAGACACTTAAACAAACTAATGAATGCTAAGATAGTTACTTACTACAAAGAAGCAAAGTATGTTTATTATAAGTTAGATGAAGATGCTATAAACAAACATAGTTTTATCAAGGAACTTTTGGATAATGAGTTGGAAAAAGAAGAAAAATTAAAATATGACTATAATATTTTAATGGAGTATAAAGAAGAAGGATTAACTTGCGATAATGTATCTCAAGTTAAAGATATAATTTGTAAAATAAACAAAAGATAATTAATTAAATAGGAGGCAGCAACATGAGGATAGCAGTAATATCAGATATACATAGCAATGTATATGCACTTGATGAGGTTTTAGCAGATATACAAAAAAGAAATGTAGATTTAACAGTTTGTACAGGAGATTTAGTAGGCTATGCAACAACACCAAATGAAGTTATAGAAACTATCAAAAAAGAAAAGATACTTACTATAATGGGTAATTATGATGATGCAATAGGAAATTATAGATTAATATGTGGATGTGATTACCCAGATACTAAAGATGCTGAGAAAGCTGGAGCATCAATGAGTTTTACACTTCAAAATACAAGTGATGAAAATAAAGCTTATTTAAGAAATTTACCAAAAGATGCAACTTTAACTTTTAATAATAAAACTATAAGATTTGTTCATGGAAGCACAAGAATAATAAATGAATATTTAAAAGAAAACTCTAAAGAAGCAGACGAAGTTATGAATGAACTTGTTGAAGATATATTAGTTTGTGGTCATACTCATATACCATATGCTAAGTATTATGGGGAAAAGCTACTTGTAAATGCAGGAAGTGTAGGAAAGCCAAAGGCAGGAAGTCCTGATGCAAACTATATAATTATAGATATAAATAATGGTGATGAAATAGCTAAAAAAGATTCAAGTGTAGAAGTTGAAATAATAGAAGTATCTTATGACTATGAAAAAATAGCAAAGGAAATAGAAGAAAATGAAATACTTCCAAGTGATTTTGCAAGACTAATAAGAGAAGGTAGTTCAAAATAGTAAAAAGTATTAGGAGGGATAATAATGAGTAATAAAAAAAATAAAGCTGGAATAGCTGCAAATATTTCAGCAAATGAAAAAGAAAAAAGCGATGGATTAGGTGTATTTGAAAGGTACTTAACAATATGGGTTGCACTTTGCATAATAGTTGGGGTTTTAATAGGTGTTTACTTACCTCAAATACCTCAAACTCTAGATAAATTCACTTATGCTCAAGTATCTATACCAGTAGCTTTACTTATATGGCTAATGATTTATCCAATGATGTTAAAGATAGATTTCACAGCTATAAAAAATGCTGCAAAGCAAAAGAAAGGTTTAGTTGTTACTTGTGGAACTAACTGGTTAATAAAGCCTTTTACAATGTATGTGATATCATATTTCTTTTTAATTATAGTATTTAAAAGTTTAATACCAGCAGACTTAGCTAAAGAATATTTAGCAGGAGCAGTGCTTTTAGGAGCTGCACCATGTACAGCTATGGTTTTCGTTTGGAGTCATTTAACAGATGGAGATCCAGCTTACACATTAGTTCAAGTTGCAGTTAATGATCTTATATTATTAGTAGGATTTGCTCCGATAGTTGCTTTCTTACTTGGAGTTACAGATGTATCAGTTCCTATGGATACATTATTATTATCAGTTGTATTATTTGTTATAATTCCATTTGTAGCAGGATATTTTTCAAGAACTATGATAATAAAGAAAAAAGGTTTAGATTACTTTGAAAATGTATTTTTAGCTAAGTTTAATGGAGTAACTGTAGTTGGTTTATTATTAACTTTAGTAATATTATTTGCTTTCCAAGGTCAAAAGATAATAGACAATCCAACTCATATAGCACTAATTGCTATACCACTTACAATACAAACATTCTTCATATTCTTCTTAGCTTATGGATGGTGTAAGGTATGGAAGTTACCTCATAACGTTGCAGCTCCAGCTGGTATGATAGGTGCTAGTAACTTCTTTGAACTTGCAGTTGCTGTAGCTATAGCTTTATTTGGACTTAACTCAGGAGCAGCTTTAGCTACTGTTGTTGGAGTACTTGTTGAAGTTCCAGTTATGCTTGCACTTGTTGGAATAGCTAATAAAACTAAGCATTGGTTTACAAATTAATTATTAATAACAAAACAAAAATTTATCGATAAAAGGTATAGGAAGTCACAATTTAGCAATTTGTTATTAGGCTTCCTATAACTTTATATAAAATTAAAATTATAAGGAGTAAAATTATGAAAATAGAAATATTCGAAGCTACTATGTGTTGTTCTTCTGGGATTTGTGGTCCTAGTGTAGATGAAAGTTTAGTTAAGATAAGTGAAGATATAGAAGTACTTAAAAATGAATTTGAAGGTATAGTTGTTGAAAGATACCAACCACAAACTCATTCTATGAAATTTATGGTAAATATGGAAGTTGGAAAACTTGTAAGAGAAAATGGTCAAAAGATACTTCCTATAACTGTTATAGATGGAAAGGTAATAAAAAGTGGCGCATACCCAACTTTAGAAGAGTTAAAATCAAACTTAAGAGGTGAGTAACATGACACAGTTTTTATTTTTCTCAGGTAAAGGTGGAGTTGGAAAAACTTCAATGGCTTGCACTACAGGAGTTTATAATGCGGATAAAGGTTTAAAAACTTTAATAGTAACAACAGATCCTGCTGCCAATTTATCTGATGTATTTGAACAAGAAATAGGTCATAAAATAACTAAAATAAATAATATAGAAAATCTTTATGCTATGGAAATAGATCCTGATGAATCTACTAATGAGTATAAAGAAAGATTACTTGCTCCAATGAGAGAAATCTTTGATGAAGAAATGATAAGAATAGCTGATGAGCAATTAAGTGGTCCTTGTACTGAAGAAATGGCATCATTTGATAGATTTATCGATTTTATGGAAGTTGATGAGTATGACATTATAATCTTTGATACAGCACCAACTGGGCATACCATAAGACTTTTAGAACTTCCTATAGATTGGTCTAGACACATAGAAGAAAGTGCACAAGGAAGTGGACAAACTTGTATGGGACCTGTATCTATGATACAAGAGAGCAAAGATAAGTTTGATCGTGCAATAGCAAAACTTAGAGACATATCTCAAACTGATTTTATATTTGTTATGCAACCTGAACAAACTTCATTAGATGAAACGATAAGAGCATCACATGAACTTAATGAACTTGGTATATCTACAACTAAGATTATAATCAATGGATTTATACCAGAGGATGAAGCGGTAATACCTTTCTTTAAATCAAGATATGAAATGCAACAAAAATATTTAACTAGAGCAAGTAAAATATTCAAGGACTTACCAATTGACACTATGGAGCTATTTGATAGTGAGCTTAAAGGTGTAGATAGGTTTAGAATAAGTGCATCTATATTATTTGAAGGAAAGAAAGTAGAAAAAACTAGTAATGTAGAATATAAAAATATAGATGAAATAAGCATACAAAGAAATGAAGATGCAAAATCACTTATTTTACCTAAGGTCAATTCTATGAAAAATGTATTTTTCTCAGGTAAAGGTGGAGTTGGAAAAACTGTAATGGCTTGTATTACAGCTGTTAAAGCCGCTAATGAAGGATTTAAAACTCTGTTATTAACAACAGATCCAGCAGCTCATATAGGAAAAGTTTTAGATAAGCCTATAGAAGATAATCCAAAGGCAATAGATGGATGCCCTAATTTATATGCAGCAAAAATTGATCCTAAAGTAGCTTTTGAAGAATATAAAGAAATGGTTTTAAAAGATGCTAAATCTAAGTTTAGTGGACCTACAATAGCTACTATGGAAGAAGAATTAAATTCTCCATGTACTGAGGAAATGGCAGCTTTCCAAAAGTTTATATCATATGCATCAGAAGAAGAATATGACGTTATAGTATTTGATACAGCGCCAACTGGACATACTTTAAGACTTTTAGAACTTCCTATGGACTGGTCTAAGCAAATTCAAATGAAAGCTGGAGTTACTGCAAAAATAAGTGAAGAAGATAAAAAACAAAAAGAAAAATTTGATAGAGTTATAGCTACTATGAAGGATAAGGATAAAACTACTTTTAGTTTTGTTATGTATCCTGAAAAAACTCCTATAATAGAAGCATATAGAGCTAGTGAAGAACTTAAAACTGTTGGAATTGAAACGCAAATGGTTATAGCAAATCTTATAATACCAGAGGAACAAGCTACTACACCATTCTTTAGAAATAGAAGAAATATGCAAGAGAAGTATTTACAAGAAATAAAGAGTGATTTTAAAAATTCTGAGGTAGTTAGAGTACCTATGTATGATAAAGAAATAAAAGGAATAGATATGTTAACTAAGATAGGAGATAGTATATTCTAAACTAAAATAGATATAAAGTTATATATTCTATTTCAAATAGATTTAAATATATGAAATAGAATAGGGGGGATAGATATGGATAAATTGAAAAAAGTAATAATACTATGTACTATTTTTTTTGTAATAGGGGGAATTTGGTTTTATAAAAATAAATCAATTGAAAATGATAATATAGATGAGTTTAAATTAGATGCAACCTATGATTTTGACATGGAAAAACTTAAATCTTATGAACTACCAATAATAGTCGATTTTGGTTCTGATTCATGTATTCCATGTAAAGAGATGGCTCCAGTACTAGAAGATTTGAATGAAGAATATAGAGGAAAAGTAATAGTAAAATTTGTAGATATATCAAAAAATGGTGATGCAGTTAAAGATTTTCCTTTAAAAGTAATACCAACACAGTTTTTTTTCAATGCAGATGGAACTCCATTTAAGCCTAAAAATGCACAGCAAAATAATTTAATGATGTACTCATCAGAAGAAAACGAAGAACATATTTTTACAGCACATGAAGGTCAATTAGATAAGGATGATTTTAAAAACATATTAAATGAGATGGGAGTTAATTAATGGAAAACTTGATTAATACAATATCTCAAACTATGACATCAAATTTATGGTTAGCTCCTATATTAGCTTTAGTTGCAGGTATACTTACATCTTTATCTCCATGTTGTTTATCTAGTATACCCTTAGTAATTGGATATGTAGGTAAATATAATAATGATACTAAAAAATCATTTAAATTATCAATTCTATTTTCTTTAGGAATGGCAACTACATTTACTATTTTAGGAGTTTTAGCATCTTTATTTGGAAGGCTATTTAATATTAATTCATCTTTATGGTACATAATTTTAGGAACTATTATGGTTTTAATGGCACTTCAAGTGTGGGGAATATTTGATTTTGTTCCTTCTAGTTATGCGGGAAGTAAAAATAAAAAAGTTGGATACATAGGAGCTTTTGTAGCAGGGATTTTAGGTGGATTATTTTCATCACCTTGTTCTACACCAGTACTTGTAGTTATATTAGCAGTTGTAGCTAAAGAAGGAAGTTTGATTTATGGAATAATATTATTATTGTTGTATTCTATAGGTCATAGTGTACTAGTAGTTATAGCAGGAACATCTACATCTACACTAAGAAAAATTACTAATTCAAATAATTATGGGATGCTAAGTAATACTTTAAAAGTTGTAACAGGTTTAATTATTTTAGTCTTAGGATTTTATATGTTTTATTTAGGATTTTAAAAGCACTATTTATAGTAATGGCAATTAAAATTATAAAAGCAAAGATATGTATTAGGGGGAAGTACTATGTATTTAGAAGAAATAAATTTAAAGTTTATACAACCTTGTACAACAGGAGGGTCTAAAATTAAAATAAGAGCTGATTTATCAAGAGATATATGTGAAGTATTTCCTTATTTAAATTCTGATATAAAGTCAGCTATGTATAACAAAAAAGCACAGACTATAACATTTAAAGTAGAGCAAAAAGTAGTCACGTTTTTTGCTAAGGAAGTTGCTATTACAAAGTTACTTAATGAAACTGATGCATATGAAATGATGGATTATGTGAAGGGAATAGTAAATGAAGTTTATGAAAATAAAGATAATATAACACCTTCTGATGAAATGAAAAAATTACCTAGCCCTATTGAAATATACAAAAATTTGCCTAAATTAAATTGTAAAACGTGTGGAGAAATGACTTGTATGGCTTTTGCCAGCAAATTATTAAGTGGAGAAAAAAGTATAAAAGCTTGTAGACCATTGTACGAAGATAGTAATATAGATAAACTAGAAAATTTAGAAGTAAGTGTCTTACTTTTAGGATATGAAATCTAAAATTTAAGTGGGGGGATTATTAATGAAAAATTGTGGGAATTGTGGAATAGGCAAAAAAAAGATGATGGAACTATTGAATGTGTTAAATATAAAAAGATAAAAAATGAGCTAGACAATAGTGAAAATTGTTTGTATTATACAGAGTTTAGATTTGAAGATGGAGAGCTTATGAATCCATTGCAACATTTACTTTTGAAGGAGCAAGATTTAAAATCTAAGCATATGAAAAATACTATATAGCACATATACAATAGTGGATAGATATAACACCTTATTTAGAAAAATGCTAGATGAGGTGTTTTTAGTGTTTCAGATATACAATACTTATAAAGTTAAAAAATACAAATCTAATCAATAAAAAACATATTGGTTATATTTGTGTTTTTTTATTTCTTAAAAATACTAATAACGTTATCTTATATCTAAACATTATTGTTAGTTGAGCTAAAGTAGAGGACCAAGAAATATAGTACTATGTTTAAAACTAGATTTAACTTTACTATTTAAATTCTTTAGAAAATCTTTAGATTTATATACAATATATCTTTAAAAAGCAAAGGTATTATATAAATATAGAAAATCTAATTAAGGAGGTGGAAAATTTGACAATAAAAAAAGTAACCTATGATATTATATAAATAGGAAAAAAATGTAATATAGTGGGGGAAAAAATGAACAAGTATAATATTGTAGTAGTAGAAGATGAAAAAGATATAGCAATTGCAATAGAAGCATACTTAATAAATCAAGGGTATAAGGTGTTTATTGGAAATAACGGTATTGAAGGGCTAGAGATATTAGAAAAAGAAAATATACATTTAGCAATAGTAGATATAATGATGCCGAAGATGGATGGAATAACTTTTACTATGAAAGTTAGACAAACTTATGATTTTCCAATAATAATGCTATCAGCTAAATCAGAGGAAATAGACAAAATAACGGGACTTAATATTGGAGCTGACGATTATGTAAGTAAACCATTTAAGCCTTTTGAACTTTTAGCTAGAGTGAACTCACAACTTAGAAGATATAGTAAATTTTTAAACATGGTACAAAAAAGTGATGAAAATAAAAATGTATTTGCTATAGGTGGCTTAGAATTAGATATAAGTACTAAAGAAGTAAGTGTAGACGGAAATGTAATAAAAACTACTCCTATAGAGTTTAAGATATTAACTTTACTTATTAAAAATCCAGGAAGAGTATTTTGTGCAGATGAAATATATGAAAAAGTTTGGAAAGAAAGAGCAGTAAATACGGATACAATAATGGTTCATGTAAGAAATATAAGAGAAAAAATAGAAGTGAATCCTAAAAATCCTAAATATTTAAAGGTGGTGTGGGGTGTTGGATACAAAATTGAAAAGCAATAATTACATAATAAATATAATAGTAGCAATATTAATTTTAATAGCATCTATAGGAATGTGTTTAGTATATCCTAAAATAGAAAAAGATAGTGAAAAGTTTGGGTATAATGTTTTTAAAAAATATAGTTTTTTAAGTGATATTAGTAAAACAAACTATTCTTTATATTATCAAACGTATGAACAAAACGGGGATAAAAAATTAAAACCATCAGATATTATGTTAGACTTGGATTCCTCAAAAATTCAAAATCATGAAGAATATAATTATTCTAAAGAAAATCTTGATAATGGAATAGAGGGTTGGTATGAAACTATAAGCTCTAATTTAGGAAATTTAGATTATTATGCAATAAATAAAGATAATGATGAAGTTAAATCAAGAAAAAGAGGAAAAATAGATGCTTTAATAAGTAAAGACAATACTAGCGATACAATAAATGAATTAAAAGAATTATATAGCTTTTATATGGTTATAGACTATGATGATAAAGGTAATATAAAAATAGAAAAAATATATGGTGCTAATAAAGAAAGTGTATTAAACTCAATGCAAGGTATGCAAGGTCAGACCCTTAGAGACATAGGATACCTACCAGAGGGATGTGATATTAAGCCTATAACAAATATGAAGTTTGTATATGCAGTTCCTAAAAATATAAGCGCATCTGATAATATATCTAATTACATGCAAATAGAAGAAAATCATTCGTATTCAAGTGCAGCTATATTATATATAAATATAGCTATGGTATTTATAGTATTAGCAGGAATACTAATTCCATATAAAGCGTTAAAAGGATCAGCTGGATTTAAAAAAATATTTAAAACACCTTTAGAAATAGTAATAATATTAGTAAGTTTAGGGGTTGCTTTTATATATCAAGGTCCAGAGATTATAATGACTAGCTCTATAAAAGGAGAGCTTATAAACTTTGCACAACTACAATTGAGTAAAGATACTATAAATATATTAACCTATTTAATAAATGTTGTTTATTGGTTTATATGCTTTGGAATAACATTTGGAGCAATTATCATATTAAAACATATATACAAAAGCGGATGTAAAACTTATATAAAAGAAAATTCTTTAATTTATAAAACTTTTGAATATATATTTAAATATACAATAAAGAAAATAAAAAAAATATTTAAATGGTGTACTAATATACAACTTAATCAAAAAGATGATAAAAAGATTCTAGCTATATTAGGCATAAACTTGATAATTTTAGTTTTAATGTGTAGTATGTGGTTATTTGGTATAATGCTTGCTTTAATTTATAGTGTAGCTTTATTTGTAATAATAAGAAAAAAATACAATAAAATTGAAGATGATTACAACAAGTTATTAAATGTAACTAATGAAATAAGCAAAGGTAATTTAGATGTGAATACAGAAGAAGACTTAGGAAACTTTAATGTATTGAAGAATGAAATAGGAAATATACAAAAAGGGTTTAAAAAAGCAGTAAATGAAGAAGTTAAAAGTCAAAAGATGAAAACAGAGCTTATATCAAATGTAAGTCACGACTTAAAAACTCCTTTAACATCAATAATAACTTATGTAGACTTATTAAAAGATGAAAATTTAAGTGATGAAAAGCGTGTACAATATTTAGATACTTTAGATAGAAAATCTCAAAGATTACAAGAATTAATAGAAGATTTATTTGAAGTAAGTAAAGTTAATAGCGGTAATGTGAATTTAAATATTGTAGATGTAGACGTTGTATCTCTTATGAAACAAACTTTGCTTGAAGTAGATGATAAAATTAAAAATTCATCATTAACGATAAGAAATAACTTCCCAAGTGATAAGGTGATACTCAAATTAGATAGTCAGCGTATGTTTAGAGTATTTGAAAATCTTTTAATAAATATAACTAAGTATGCTATGGATGGTTCTAGAGTATATATTGATATATTAGATAAAGAAGATTGTGTAGAAATAGCTTTAAAAAATATGACAGCAGATGAGATAAGTTTTAATGTAAATGAATTAGTTGAAAGATTTGTAAGGGGAGATAAGTCAAGAAATACAGAAGGTAGTGGACTAGGTCTTGCAATAGCAAAGAGCTTTATTGAGTTGCAAGGTGGAGAGTTTGATGTAAGTATTGATGGTGATTTATTTAAGGTTGTTATAAAGTTTAATAAATAATAGATATTGAATTAATACAAAAAGCTACATTCAAAAGGATGTAGTTTTTTTGTATACTGATTGTAAATAGTTGAGAAAAAAACTTATGCTATAATTTATATAAGATCTAAAAATATATGCTACACTAATCGAGAGGGGAGATGAGTTGTATTTATAGTTTTATTGAGTACATGATGGAAAGTGGCGCATTATATATAATTATACTTATTATTATAATAGGTATGCTAATATATATTACAAATAAAAAAGAAGAGATTGAAAATAATTTAGGGTTAAAAGTAATTGGATTTTATTTATTAGGTGCCTTTAGCATAAATTTTAAAATTAAAGATTTTTCAATGGTAATTCCAATAGGTTTTTTAATATATTATGTTTGGATGAAAAATAAGCCACGATTAAATCCAAATACGAAGAAAAAGGCGGCTTTATTTGGTTTGATTATTCTTTGTTTAGGATGGATAAACAGCGGTATTTATAATTTTATAGAATATAGAGATAGAAGTATAAATACAGATAATAAAAATATTGAATATATAAAAAAAGACTGGAAATTAATAAAAAAAGAAATGGAAATGGATTCGCCTATAGTAGAAGAGTTTACATTAGATTATAAGAAAAATAAGAATATAGAATCTTTAAAATTTAAAGCAATTGAAAATGATAAAATTTACAATATTTACTATGATAATGGTATCTACGAAATAGATGTAAATAAAATAGATGATAGTTATATTTATACAGAATATAATAATGGATTAAATAATATAGATATTAATAAAATAATGAATATAGTGAACAATGTGAAATTTGAAGATAATACCAATGCTAGTAGATATAATATTAGTTATAGTAGTAATTTAGATAAACAATATGGTGGAAATATGTATGGAATTGAGGATGATTATTCAGTTAGGAAAATACCAAAACATTATGAAATACAAGGTGCAGGCATAATATACTCTCCTATGAAAGAAATAGATGATAATTCATGGGAAAGTATAAGAAGTGATGCATATCTTCTAGAATATACCTATGATTCTAATAATTATGATGATAAAACTATCACGATAGAAGATAGTAAAAATAGTCAAACTAAAGTTTTTGAAGATAATTATGATGTGTCATGTATAATGGATATGCTAGAAAGTGGAAATTGGGTAGAAGCAAAAGATATTGACATAAATATTGAACCTGATTTGTTTGTGAAAGATAACGAAGGAAATGTTATAGGATTATGTGAAAATGAAGCTCTTGCAAGACGTGATTTAGAGGGTTGTAGTGTGTGGTATTTTGTTTCAAGTGACTTATACAAGAATATAAGTTCAGTCATGTTTAAATAACAATTAATATTCAAAGTAAATATGGATATTAGTTCAAATATTAAATATAAACAATAATAGTTATAGAAAATTCACGAAAATGAAGATTATATTTAAAAGATAATAGTAAATAAAAAGATTACTGATATTAATTCATCAGTAATCTTTTTTTGATATTAAATGGTATATAATGTAAAATAAATACTAACATAAGATAGTGGGGAGAAATATTATGAACAAAAAAACAATACTAATAATTGAAGATGATATAACTTTAAATAAAGGAATAATGCTGACCCTTAAACAAGATGATTTAAGTATAAAACAAGCATTTGATATAAATGAAGGAAGAAAAATATTTAAGGAAGACAATATTGATTTAATAATACTAGATGTAAATTTACCTGATGGAAGTGGCTTTGACTTATGCAAAGAAATTAGAAAAAATTCAAGTGTACCTATAATATTTTTAACGGCTTGTGATATGGAAATAGATGTAGTAACAGGCTTGCAATTAGGAGCTGATGATTATATAACGAAGCCATTTAGTTTGATGATTTTAAGAGCTAGGGTTATGGTTGCATTAAGAAGATTAAATAATAATGCTAGCAATAAATTTACTATAGATAATATGATATTTGACTTTGATAAAATGGAATTTACTAAAGATAATAAAGAAATAACTTTAAGCAAAACTGAAGTAAAATTACTTAAGATATTAGTGACCAATAAAGGGCAAGTACTAACAAGAGAACAATTAATTGATAGTGTATGGAGTGATGGGGGAGAGTATGTAGATGAAAATGCTTTAACAGTTAGTGTAAAGAGGTTAAGACAAAAAATAGAAGATAAAAATTCAAATCATAAATATATAAAAACTGTATATGGAATAGGATATAGCTTTGTTAGAGGTGGAAAAAATGATTAGTACTAGTTACTTCAATAAAATATATTTGAGATTTTTGTGTGTGTTAGTATTAATATCTTTGATTTTTATGGCTTTTATAAGCTTTTCAGATATGTATGGTACAGGTATAACTATAATTGTAAGTTTAGTTTTTGTAGTTTTAGTAATTATTATGGGAATTTTGTTTATTTATACTATTAAAAAACAATTAATTAAAATTATAAATAATTTAGAAAATATAGTAAGTAGTGCTATAAATGAAGAAAGTATGGTCACAGGATATACAGATAATATATTATCATCCTTTGAAAATAAGATACATAGATATGTAAAAATAAATAAAGCAAGTAAAGAAGGTATAGAAAAAGAAAGAAATAAAATAAAAACTTTAGTAGCAGATATATCACATCAAACTAAAACTCCAATATCAAATATACTTTTATATAGTCAGCTTATACTAGAAAATAAAAATATAGATGAACATAGTAAAATGATGCTTAATGATATAAAAAAGCAATCAGAAAGACTTAATTTCTTAATACAATCCTTGATAAAGATGTCTAGATTAGAAAGTGGAGTAATTGAACTAAGTAAAAGCAATTCACAAATATACAAGACTATATATAAGAGTGTGCAAGAAGTTTATTTAAGTGCAGATAATAAAAATATTGATATAAAAGTAGATATAGATAAAAAAATAAGTGCAAATTATGATAGTAAGTGGACAATAGAAGCTATAGTAAATATCTTAGAAAATGCTATAAAGTACAGTAAAGAAAATTCACAAATTGAAATATCTGTAAAAAGCTATGAATTATTTAAAAGAATAGATATAAAAGATAATGGAATTGGTATAGAAGAAAGTGAAATTAATAACATTTTTAAAAGATTTTATAGATGTAAAAATGCTAAACAACATGAAGGGGTAGGTATAGGACTATATCTTACAAGAACAATAATTTCTAAGCAAGGTGGCTACATAAAGGTACAATCTGAAATTGGACAAGGCTCTACTTTTTCCATATATTTACCAACTTAAAAATATTAATTATATATATGTTCTAATAAATAATCTACACTAATTAAATCAATTAATTATAGTTAACTATTTAATTTTAAGTGTCACGATATCGTGAAAGTGTAGATGCTCAATTAGAATATATATTTATCAATTTAAATGAAATATGTCACAACTGTTATATTTGAGACAGTAGTTTGTTAGAATTGATTGATATATTTATGGTATAGAAAATCAATTAAATAAAAAGTAATCATAATAATTACTAAATTGATAAATATTTTGATATGGATAAACTTTAGGGGGAGAAAGAGATGTTAATAGTACAAGCTAAGAATTTAAAAAAATATTATGGAAAAGATGAAAATCTTGTAAAAGCACTAGATGGAGTAGATTTTGAAGTTCAAGAAGGCGAGTTTGTTTCAATTGTTGGAACTTCAGGAAGTGGTAAAAGTACATTGCTACATATGATAGGTGGGCTTGATATGCCTAGCGAGGGTAGCGTTTTGATAAGTGGCAATGACATATTTAAATTAAATGATGATGAATTAACTATCTTTAGACGTAGGGAGATAGGATTTATATTTCAGCAGTTTAATTTAATACCAATTTTAAATGTGTATGAAAATATAGTTCTTCCAATAGAACTTGATGGAAATAAGATAGATAATGATTATGTAGATACTGTTATAAATACACTTGGGTTAAAAAGCAAAATAAATAACCTACCAAATAACTTATCAGGAGGTCAACAACAAAGAGTGGCAATAGCAAGAGCTTTAGCTACTAAACCAAGTATAATACTTGCCGATGAGCCAACAGGGAACTTAGACAGTAAAACTAGCCAAGATGTAGTTGGACTTTTAAAAACTATGAGTGAAAGATTCAATCAAACTATTGTTATGATTACTCACAATGAAGAAATCGCACAGATGAGTGATAGAATAATAAGAATTGAAGACGGAAAGATTGTATCTGGGGCGGTGAGTAAGTAATGATAGGTAATACTAACAAAGAAGTAATAAATAAAATATCTAAAAAATCTTTTAAAGCTAATAAAAGTAGAAATCTATTTGCCATTATTTCAATAGTGCTTACAACCTTACTTTTTACATCATTGTTTACTATAGGAATGAGTAACTTAAAATCAACTGAATATAGTAAAATGCGTGTAGCTGGAACTACTTTTCATGGTGGATTTAAGGATTTAACTAAGCAAGAATATGAAAAAATTAAAGAGCACAAATTAATTAAAGAATACATATCATCTGTATTTTTTACAGCAGCAGAAAACAAAGAGTTTGCAAAAAGGTCAGTTGAAATTAATTATGGTGATAAAAAATATGTAGATGGCTGCTTTGCAAGTCCTATTAAAGGTGATATGCCTAATAAAGAAAATGAAATATTAGTTGATACGTTTGTACTTGATATGTTAGGAAAACCACATGAAATAAATCAAAGTATAAATTTAACTTACAAAATAGATGAAAAAACTTATAATAAGGACTTTATTGTAAGTGGAATATACAAAGGTGATACTGTAATTGATGCAAGTAGAGTATACATATCAAAAGAATTTTTAAATACTAATCTTAAGAATATAAATGAAGAAGAACTCAAAAAACAAAATGCACAATGGGGGCTAATAAATTTAGAAGTTAATTTTTCTAACTCATTTGACATAGAAGGTAAATTATTAAAAATAATAAAAGAAAGTGGATATGATATTGAAAGTATTGATATAGGAGTAAACTGGGCTTATGCTAGCACTAGTATGTCAGGTGAAATTGGACCTATAATAGGCGCTATTTCACTACTTGGAATTATAGGATTAGCAGGTTATTTAATAATATACAATATATTTTATATATGTGTAGTAAAAGATACTAAGTTTTATGGATTACTAAGAACAATAGGTTCTACTAAAAAGCAAATAAAAAAAATAGTATTAAAGCAAGCATTAATACTAGCTATTATAGGAATTCCAATAGGTTCGATTTTAGGATATGGAGTAGGAGTAGTTTTAGCTCCATTAGTTATAGGTAATACAACACTAGAATTTACAAAAGTATCTGCAAGTCCAATAATATTTATAGGTACTTTTATATTTTCATTAATAACAGTACTTATAAGTGCTTACAAACCAGCTAAAATAGCGTCAAAAACATTGCCAATAGAAGCTGTAAGATATAGTGGAGTAAATACAGTATCTAAAAAGAAGTTTAAGAAATCTTCTAACGGAGCAAAGATTCATAAAATGGCACTATGCAATATCTTTAGAAATAAAAGCAAAGCAATAATAGTTATAGCTTCTTTGTCACTTAGTATAATAGTTTTAAATGTTGTATATACAGTAGTATCTGGATTTGATAGCGATAAATATTTAAAAGATTTTATAGGAACTGATTTTACAATAGGAGATACAAGTTTTTATAGATGGCGTGCTTATGAGGGAAATTTAAATGCAGTTACTGAAGATTTATGTAAGGAAATAGAAAGTATAAAAGGTGTTGAAACAGTAAATAAGATGTATTATAGAATAGATGAAAATACATTAGAAATACCACTTACTCATTCAATGCAAGCAAATATAGATAAGAATATTGATTCAATTGATAAAGATAATATAGATTCAGTTAATAGAATGAAAGAAAGTAAAAAAATATCAGCGGATTATTATGGAATAGATGAAGGTATATATAAAATTCTTGATAAATTTGTAGTTGAAGGTAAATTTGATTATGAAAAATTTAAAACTGGAAACTATATAATATCATTGAGTAATTTTCAATTAGGAAATATAGCCAAGGTAGGCGATAAGGTAGAAATACCATTTAAAGATGGAAGTAGTAAAGAATATGAAGTTATGGCTGTAGTAGATTATTTACCGCTATACTTATATGCAGGATACTCATTTGCAGGATTTTCAGGATATTTACCATCTGAAGAATTTAAAAAAACAACAGATGACCACTCTATAATGACTGCTATGTTTGATGTAGATGATAAAAATGTAGAAGAAGTAGAAAATTACTTAGAAGGACTAGATAGTAATAATCCATCATTTGATTATAGAGCTAAATCAACTTACATGAAAGAGTTTAATGAAATGATTAGAAGTTATGAAAGTGTTGGATATGGTCTTAGTTTTGTAGTAGGTATAATAGGGGTGCTTAACTTTATAAATGTTATAGCTACAAGTATTATATCTCGTAAAAAAGAATTAGCGATGCTAAATAGTATAGGAATGACTAAAAAACAAATTAAGAAGATGCTTGTTT
The DNA here is from genome assembly GCF_056995035.1 of Romboutsia sp. Taxonomy (NCBI): domain Bacteria; kingdom Bacillati; phylum Bacillota; class Clostridia; order Peptostreptococcales; family Peptostreptococcaceae; genus Romboutsia; species Romboutsia sp. The sequence continues at coordinate 47,608 of NZ_JBXKIW010000074.1, forward strand.
TAGAAGGCATAGACTATGTTTTACTTACAATGGGTGTTATTTTAGTTATTGGAACACCTATAACGTACTTTGGAGTGGATTTAGTTGCAGGAGCTATGAGTTTCTTTAGTTATAGCTTTAGAATATTACCAATAGTATTATCATTACCAATACTCTTGATAATGGCAGTAGCTATACCTTGTATATGCTTTAAGAAAATAAATAAACAAAGTGTAGTTGAAGAATTGAGAGAAAACATATAGAAATTATACCCTCTTCTTTAAGTGTTTATGATTTTGAGTGCAAAAACTTACTAAATCATAATTTATAAGAAGAGGGTATTTTTTTTATATAGCAAATAAAATTATAGATATTACAATGAGTGAGAAAAAGGCTATGTTTATTCATGAAATTGCAATAAAAAATATAAAAAATGCCCAGTTTTGCATAGTTAACGACCAGTTTTGCACAATCTATTGATTTTTAAAATAGAAGATGTTATTTTAAATGTGTAAAAGATTTAAGGAGGGGAATATGTCTAAATCGTGTGATGATAAGGTAGTATCTTTTTTAGTTTCAAATAAAGAAATAGATAAAAATAGATTCAAGGTATTAATTGCGTTTTTAGTAAATATATCTATTGTAATTGGGGTGGGAATAGTTTTTGATACATTGCTTCATTCAATAATATTTTTATTATGTTATTGTGTAATAAGGAAGTTTGCAGGAGGGTACCATGCTGATAATAATAGGAAACGTCTAGTTATATTTGTATGTGTATTTATAATTACAACCTTGTTTAGTAAATACATATATATAAAATCATATAAACTTATAGTAGCTTTAATATCAGTTATAAGTTTTATAGGAATTTACATTTTATCTCCTGTAGAACCTAGAAATAAACCATTGAGCGATGAGAAAATAAGTAAATATAAAAAAGTGTCAAGATTTATAGCAATTATAGTTATTATTTGTAATTTAATTATTTTAAACAACGATAGGTTATTTAACTATTCAATTTATATTAGTAGTGCATTATTTTGGATTTTTATAATGTTATTTTTAGGGATTATTAAAAATAGTATGGAGAGAGGATATTAAAAAACTAGAAGCTAAGTATAGAATACAGAATTAATCTTTTATAATCCATAGTAATCATCTCTTTTTATTTAAATTACACCCCTGATAAGTAAAGTATAGTAATAATTTTGTTTAAATTCAGTAAATAATTGAATAATGAGTTTAAAAAGGATTATATAAAGCCTACACTCTTTAATTATAGGGCGAAAAGAATATATATCTGATATAATTAACTTATCAAAGAGGAAGGTGTATAAAAATGGTAAAAGGAACAATATTAAGATTTATAAGATTATTCATAGGTTTATTTATATGCTCACTATCCATAGCATTTATGATAAATGCAAACTTAGGTTTATCACCATGGGATGTACTTCACCAAGGAATAGCAAATAAAATGGGTATAACAATAGGAACAGCTACAATTGGCGTAGGTTTTATAGTAGTAGTACTTGATGCTATATTAGGGGAAAATGTAGGATGGGGTACTGTGTTTAATATGATGTTTATAGGAACTTTCCTAGACATGATATTATTCAGTAATATGATTCCTATATCTAATAGCTTACTAGTAGGTATTGTAATGTTATGCGTGGGTATGATATTAATGTCATTTGGAATGATACTTTATATTGGAAGTGGATTAGGTAGCGGACCTAGAGATGGTATGATGGTTGCTTTTCAAAAGAGGACTAATAAATCGGTAAAATTAATAAGAGGTGTAATGGAATTAGGGGCATTAATCGTAGGTTATTTATTAGGTGGTAAAGCTGGGATAGGTACGGTTATAACTGCTTTAGGTTTAGGATATTTTATACAAATGATATTTAAATTATGTAATTTTAAAACTGAGAATGTAGTCCATAGGTCTATATTAGATGATATAAATTATGTTAGATTATGTATGACTAAAGATATAGATCCAAAACCACAAGAAAATAAAAAAATTGAAGAAATGCTATAAGCAGAATAAACCTTGGTGCTACACCAAGGTTTATTTTATTTATAGAGGTGATACAATGAATTAATAAAAAATATAGCTAATATAATATATGCAATCACATAAATACTACCTTTTGGTGTGTGCCACACCAAAAAGTGCCTCCTTTTTTTTAGACTAGAAACTATCTATACTAATAAATGAGGTTACCAATAAACAAAATAAATAAAATATAGGAGGAATAAATATGAATAGATTTACAATACCAAGAGATTTATACTTTGGAGATAATGCAATAGATTATTTAAAAGAAGTAAAAGGAAACAAAGCAATGCTTGTAATAGGATCTGAAAGATTAATAAATGATGGAACAGTTCCTAAAATACAAGAAAACTTAAAGGTGGCTAATATAGAAACTATAGTTTTCACAGGTGTAGAAAATGACCCATCAGTAGCAACTGTTAGAAAAGGTGTTGAAATGATGAATGAATTCAACCCAGATTTAATAATTGGTATAGGAGGAGGGTCTCCAATAGATGCAGCAAAGGCTATGTGGATATTCTATGAGTACCCAGAATTTACTTTTGAAGAAGCTGCAAAGCCATTTAACTTACCAGAACTTAGACAAAAAGCTAAGTTCATAGCAATATCAACAACGAGTGGAACAGCAACAGAAGTAACTTCATTTGCTGTAATAACAGACAATGAAACTGGAGTAAAATATCCAATAGCAGACTACAACATAACACCAGATGTAGCTATAGTAGATACAAATTTAGTCCAAACAATGTCTAAGACATTAGTAGCAAATACAGGAATGGATGCATTAACACATGCAATAGAAGCATATGTATCTAATGCTAGAAATCCTATAACAGATGCATTAGCTATGAAATCAATGGAAATGATATATTCAAACTTAGTTAATTCTTATAATGGACAAGACCAAGCTAGAAGAGATATGCATATAGCTCAAAACTTAGCAGGGATGGCATTCTCAAATGCTATATTAGGTATAGTGCACTCTATGGCACATAAGACAGGTAAAATATTTAACATACCTCATGGATTAGCAAATGCTATATACCTATCAGCTGCTATACAATTCAATGCAAAGACAGCAAAAAGCTTATATGCAGACATAGCTAGTAGATTAGAATTACAAGGAAATACTGAAGATGAATTAGTTAATTCATTAGTAAATCTTGTAAAACAATTAAGAGCAGATATGGGAATGGTTAATTCATTACAAGAGTTCGGAATATCTGAAGAAATGTTTATGGAAAACCTACAAGCGATATCAGAAACAGCAGTAGCTGATCCATGTACAGGGACGAATCCAAGAGAAATTTCAGTAGAAGAAATGAAAGAATTATTTAAAGCAGTTTACTATGGAGAAGACGTGAATTTCTAAACTAAATATAAAAAATTAATAAAAATAAAATCATCTATAAAATTAGATGGTTTTATTTTTAAGTAAGTTAAAAGTAGTAGATAAGCTTAAAGAAGAGATATCAAATGAATTTTAAAGAAATATAAAGCTAAAACTAGTTAAAAAAGATGGTAAAAAAGTTGTATGTTCTATAGATAAGTATTCAAGTCAATAAAAATTTGAAAATTGATTCTACTTAAAGTAGAATATCAGGATAGATTTTAGAAGAAAAGAAAGGAGTTTATATTTATGGAAAACTCAATATCACAAAATTTTAAATTATCATCACTTATAAGATTCACAATGCCATCAATAGTTATGTTAATATTTATGTCTTTATATAGTATAGTTGATGGAGTTTTTGTATCGAGATTTATAAATACAGATGCTCTTTCAGCATTTAATGTAATATATCCATTTATAAATACTGTAATTGGAGTAGGTGTAATGTTAGCTAGTGGAGGAAGTGCAGTCATAGCTAAAAAACTAGGTGAAAGTAGAAATGATGAAGCAAGGCAAAATTTTACGTTAATAATTATAACAGGACTTGTGATTGGAATTATAATTGGAATTATAGGATATATTTTCTCAGATAAAATAATATATTTATTAGGTTCGACAGATGAACTGTACAAGTATTGTAGAGATTATCTTATGATGTCGTTAATATTTGTATCTTCATATATTATTAACTTGTTGTATCAAATTCTTACAATAACAGCAGGTAAGCCTAAAGTAGGGCTAATATTAACAGTAATAGGTGGAGTTTCTAATATGCTTTTAGATTACATATTCATAGTACTGATGGATATGGGAATTTTAGGAGCGGCACTGGCAACAGGAATGGGAAATTTAATACCTTCTATATTAGGGACTTTATATTTTATAAAAAATAAAGAGACACTTTATTTCGTGAAACCTAAATTTGACTTAGATATGTTAATAAAAACATGCATAAATGGTTCGTCTGAAATGATTACAAATTTAGCTACAGGAGTAACTACAATGCTTTTTAATATTATTATGATGAAATATTTAGGATCTGATGGAGTAGCAGCCATGAGTATTGTGTTATATGGTCAGTTTTTAGTAACAGCTATTTATATAGGATTTTCATCGGGTGTGGCGCCAGTTATAAGTTATAGCTATGGCGAACAAAATAAAAAACAAACAAGGAAAATAATAAAATATAGTGCTATATTTATAGCTGTAAGTTCTATATCTTCATATATAATATTTATGATATCAGCATCAAGCATAGTTGAAATATTTTTTTCTAAAGGAAGCAATGTATATGATATAGGATATAATGGACTTATTATATTCGGGACAAGTTTCTTAATTACAGGTGTTAATATTTTTACATCATCAATGTTTACAGCATTCTCAAATGGTAAAGTATCTGCAATAATATCATTTTTTAGAACCTTTATATTTATAGTAGGAGGTATATTGATATTACCTAAAATTATAGGTGTAAATGGAATTTGGATTTCTGTACCACTAGCAGAAGTTCTATCTATTGTTATATCTATTAATTACATTTACAAATACAAGGATGATTATGGATATGGAAAAGATATAGCATTAAATATATTTAAATAAAGAAAAATAGAAAGTTTAACTTTCTATTTTTCTTTTGAAAATTCATTAACAAATTCCTTACCCCAAATATCCATTTCATTTAAGATAGGTAATAGCTTTTTACCTAAATTAGTAAGTGAATATTCAACCATAGGGGGAACTTGATTATAGATTTTTCTATTTATAAGCAGATTCTTTTCTAGAAATCTTAGCTGTTGAGTTAACATCTTTTGGCTTATATCAGGTATCATATTTCTAAATTCATTGTAGCGAATAGATTCATGAATACCTAAGTTCCATAGTATAAGGGATTTCCATTTACCACCAATAACTTCAAGAGTAACTTCAATTTCACATCTATAGCTATCACAACTAACCTTATTTGTTCTAAGTGAAGGCAAAAAATCACATCCTAACATTTATGATATATATAATTTTACCATGGATTGTAGATAATAATCAAAATTTATATTCAATATATAAATTTAGAAAAGAGATAACGTATGAAAATTAAATTATTTAAATTTATTAGATTAATGAGTGTTTTTAATATGCATGGAAATTGGTTAGTGAAAACTATTCATTTGATTTAATAAATAGTTTTAAATACATTTGTAAATCATCTATAGCAAGCTTTAATAAGTCCTCGCAAGAATTACTTATAAGCCAATTAAATACAATACCTCTTGTAAAAATATGTATTTTCCAAGTTAATTTTTTTATATCTAGATCAACTAGCAACAAATTATTTTCACTGCAATAACAAATTATTTGATAAATTGATTTAAATAATACTCTATCTTCAGATAAAAAATATTCATTTTTGGAAGATAAATGAATTCGATAAATTTCTTTTAATATAGTTTTATCAAATTTTAAAATCGTATTAGAAATTGTATAAGAAGCAATATCTAATATAGCATCTGTTGGGGAGATTGAATTTAAATCATAAGTATGAAGTAAGTTATCAGATAATCTATACATCTCTAATAAAATATCGTCCTTTGAAGAGAAATATATATAAAAAGTTCCAACAGACACACCAGCCTTTTTACATATAGCACGAATAGTTACTTTGCTAAATTCTAACTCATTTATCAAATTAATTGTAGCATTAAAAATATTTTGCCTTGTTAGTATAGCTTGCTCTTGGCGAGCTGTTAATTGTGGATTTTCCATATTAAAACTCCTTTTTTATATACTAAGGTATTAGTACATGATTAATTAGATTCTTTATCTAAACCAATATATTCTTAATATTTAATCGAAATTATACGGTTAAGTTATTGTAATTATAGCAGAAAAATATAGAAAATAAAAATATTGACAAAGGATTTAGAAACGTTTATCATTCAATTAATAAACATGTTCAGTGAATGAGTTTATTAATTGAATGATAGGGGGAAGTAAAATTAAAAACGAGCACAAAATATTATTCAGGGGAGTTGATAAAAATGGTAAAACAAACGATATTAAGATTTATAAAATTATTCATAGGGCTATTTATATGCTCACTATCGATAGCATTTATGATAAATGCTAACTTAGGTTTATCACCATGGGATGTACTTCACCAAGGAATAGCAAATAAAATGGGTATAACAATAGGAACAGCTACAATCGGGGTAGGTTTTATAGTAGTAGTACTTGATGCTATACTAGGGGAAAATGTAGGATGGGGTACTGTATTTAATATGATATTTATAGGAACTTTCCTAGACATGATATTATTCAGTAATATGATTCCTATATCTAATAGCTTACTAGGAGGTATTGTAATGCTATGCGTAGGTATGATATTAATGTCATTTGGAATGATACTTTATATTGGAAGTGGATTAGGTAGCGGACCTAGAGATGGCATGATGGTTGCTTTCCAAAAAAGGACTAATAAATCTGTAAAATTAATAAGAGGTGTAATGGAATTAGGGGCACTAATCGTAGGTTATTTATTAGGTGGTAAAGCTGGAATAGGTACGGTTATAACTGCTTTAGGTTTAGGATATTTTATACAAATGATATTTAAATTATGCAATTTTAAAACTGAGAATGTAGTCCATAGGTCTATATTAGATGATATAAATTATCTTAGAGTATGTATGACTAAAGATATAGATGAAAAACTACAAGAAAATAAATAAATTCAAGAAATTATATAAGCAGTATAAACATTGATCTAGATCAATGTTTATACTGCTTATATAGGTGATACAATGAATTAGTAATCATGCTGACATACTCATTTTTATAACCACTTTTTACCTTTATATGAAAATTAGTCCCTATATTTGTTAGTTGATTTATGGTAAAATGATTAAAAGACATTTTATGAATACTGCTTAGTTTTCTTAGCGATGAATTAAGTGTATCATATATGTTTTTTTTGCGTTCACTGATGTGAGATTTAATTATATAATTTAGGACAAAATAAAATACTCAGATAATAAATTTTATTTTTGCAAATAGTTTTAAGTAAAACTATGTTATGTAAAATTTTTATATAAATGAAGGAGGAGTAAAAAAATGAGTTCACAACAAATGCTAGGGACAGAATCGGTTTATAAATTATTGTTAAAATACTCCATACCGGCGATAATAGGTATGATGGTTAATGGTTTATACAATGTAGTAGATAGAATATTTATAGGAAATATACCAGGTGTAGGTCCTTTAGCTATCACAGGGCTAGGAGTTACAATGCCTATTGCAACTATAATATTGGCGTTTGGTATGCTAATAGGATTAGGAACGACAACTAATATATCTATAAAATTAGGTCAAGGAAAAAAAGAAGAAGCACAAAAATTAATAGGAAATGCAATTACGTTATGTATAGTAATAGGTAGTATACTTACAATCATAGGACTAATATTTTCTGATAAAATACTTATGTTATTCGGAGCAAGTGAAAATACTTTAGTTTATGCTAAATCATATATTAACATAATACTTATGGGAACTATAGTGAACTTACTTGCATTTTCACTAAATCATTCAATAAGAGCTGATGGAAGTCCTAAAATATCAGCAGGAATTATGATAATAGGATGTATAACAAATATAATACTAGATGCACTATTTATATTTACATTTAATATGGGAATACAAGGAGCAGCGATTGCAACAGTTTTATCACAAGCACTTACAGCAATTTTGACAATGGCATATTATTTATGTGGGAAATCTAATTTAAAGTTTACTAAAAGTAGTTTAAAGTTAGATAAAAATTTAGTCTTAGGTGTATTTGCCATAGGATTATCACCATTTTCTATGCAAATTGCAGCTAGTATGGTTTTAGTAATATCTAATCTTGTACTAAAAGTATATGGTGGAGATTTAGCAATAGGTGCAATGACCACAATATCTTCAATAGCTATGATTTTTTTAATGCCTATATTTGGACTAAATCAGGGAGCACAGCCAATAATAGGATTTAATTATGGAGCGAAACAATATGATAGAGCGAAAAAAGCATATTTAGCATCAGTTACAGTAGCTACGATTATATTATGTATAGGAGCATTTATAATACAAATTTTCCCAGAGGTGATTATAGGTTTATTTAATAAAGATGAAAAATTCATGAAAGTATCTGTAGAGGGCATAAGAATTTACTTATTTATGCTTCCTATAATAGGTATATCTATAACAGGAAGTAACTATGTACAATCTATAGGAAAAGCTAAAATAGCAATGTTTTTAAGTTTACTAAGACAAGTGATACTATTAATACCAGCTATACTTATATTACCTAGATTTTTACAACTAAAAGGAGTTTGGTTAGCACAACCTATTTCAGACTTTATAGCAACTTCTGTTACTGTAATAATCTTAGTTAGAGAATTAAAAAGCTATAAAAAAGTATCAAATAACAAAGAAGCTTATAATAAAGATATGCAAGATAAAAATATGAACACAGAGTTTGCAATTGAAAAAGATAGTGAAAAATTAATATAAAGATAAGATAAGCCTAGATTCAAATAATCTAGGCTTATTTTTAATGTTGTAAGGTGTAACCCTTTTGTATTTAAATCCATATTTTATAATGAAATATAAATGGTAATATGTAAGAATAAACTATAACAATTATTTACCGTTTATATAACATAAATGTATTTTATATAAAAGGATGATATATTATGAATGAAAATTTAAACTTAGTACCTTTTACTATAGAAAGTGAAGTAACTGACTTAGCATATACTATTCCTTATGGTATTAATATGATTAATGCAACAAATTTATGGTCGAAAGGCTATACAGGAAAAGGAGTAGTTGTAGCTATTATAGATACGGGTTGTGATACAAAGCATCCAGCTTTAACAGGAAGAATAATTGGAGGTAGAAATTTTACTACTGATGATAATTCAAATCCTAATATATATAAAGATTATCAAGGTCATGGAACTCATGTAGCAGGAACTATAGCAGGAAATACTACTAAAGTTGGAGTTACAGGTGTAGCACCTGATGCGAAATTATTAATTTTAAAAGCATTAGATAAAAATGGTAGTGGTCGTATAGAGTGGATTATAAATGCTATAAATTATGCAGTAGCTCAAAGAGTAGATATTATATCAATGTCTCTAGGAGGTCCACAAGATAGTAAAGAGTTACACAATGCAGTTACTAAAGCCGTAAATAATAATATATTAGTAGTATGTGCAGCGGGAAATAGAGGAGATAATGCAAATGCAAATACAGATGAGTTGGATTATCCAGGTGCTTATGATGAAGTTATAGTAGTAGGAGCAATAGATTCTAACAAAAATATTGCAACATTTACTAATTCAAATAAATATGTAGATATAGTAGCCCCTGGTGTTAACATTTTATCTACTTATAAAAATCAAACTTATGCAACTTTAAGTGGTACAAGTATGGCAACACCGCATGTAAGTGGTGCTTTAGCTCTTTTAATAGAATGGGCAAATAAAGAGTTTGGCAGAAAGATAACAGAATCAGAATACTATTCTCAACTTATAAAATGTACAGTACCGTTGAAGTTTTCAAGAAAACTTCAAGGAAATGGGTATTTATATTTAGATGTATATAATGCAAAATAAATATATTTAAACTTAATACTAGATTTAAAAAGTCTTCATTATAAATCTTCAAATGAAGACTTTTTTATAAAAATAAAATTATAAAGATAAGTATTACTACATTATAGATCAAATAGTGTAATGTGGTTACTCACCATATAATAATTGAAAAAGAAAGTAATTTAATGAACAAAAATATATAAATAAATCACCTAATAAATACTAATAATATCTATAAGGTTGCAAATTAGAGAGGTATAAACTTATGATAAGCGAAGATATAAAATCAAAAATTCTAGAAATAGAAAAGAAGTTAAATAAAGAGTTAATAGGGCAAGAAAAATTTTTAAATAAATTATGTACATACTTTGAAGAGAAGCTTTCAAAACAAGAAAAAGGAATACTGTTTGTAATAGGAGAAAAAGAAACCTCTAAAAAAACTAGTATTAGATTGTTATTTAATAACCTTGAAGAACTAGATTTAGCAAATAACAAAGAGGTAGATGAAATAGACTTATCATCTTATGATTTTAACTTAGGCTACAATGCTTTTTTAACGGATTTGTATGAAAAACTTAATAGTTCTTCACAGTGTGTATTATTTAAAAATATAGAACAAGCTAGCGAAGAAATGTTAAATACTATAAGAGACCTTTATCCAAATACGTGTATAACTTTAAAAAATGATTATGTAATAAAGAATGCATTTTTAGTAGATGCAGATAAAGATGATAAAAATAGAATAAATGAAATTATATGCCATAATAAATTTTTAATATTTACTTCTACTGATGAAAATCTTGATATAGAAAAATTATTAGGAAAAGAGTTTAAAGATAAGGTAGATGATATATTACATACCAAGAAACTAGATAAACACGAAAGAAATAGAATAATAAAAAAAGAGATATTACAAACTATCAAAAAAATAGAAAATAAATTAAAAATAAACGTCATATTAGATTTAGATGAAAATGATAGTGAAAATGAATATTTTGGAATTTGTAAATTCCTTCAAGATAACTATAAAAAAGATAGTAATTTTGGAATATATGAATATGTATCATACAAATTATGCAAGCCTGTAGAAAACTTAATAAGAGAAGAAGAAATAGAGCCCAAAAGCACGATAATGATATATATAGAAAATAATGATATATACTGGAAAAGTGATATAGGAACATTTAATTTAAGTGAATATTCAATATCAACACTAGAAGAAGTAAAATACAAGTTAAACTCTATAATAGGTATGAGGGAACTCAAAGAATTTATAGGCAATATAAAAAATAACTATAAAGTACAAAAAATAAGACAGAGATTAGGTCTTAAAACTTCAAATATATCTATGAATATGATTTTTGCAGGTAATGCAGGTACTGGAAAAACTAATGCAGCTAGAGTAACTTATGAATATCTAAATGCTTTAGGTATATTGACAAAAGGCATATATAAAGAAGTTAGCAAAGCAGATTTCATTACTGATAATTTAAATGATATAGCAAAAAGAACTAATGATATTATAAATTCTGCAGTAGGTGGGTTACTGTTTATAGATGAAGCATACTCTTTATGTGAAAGTAATGAAGATAAATTAGGAAAAGAAATAGTAGACGCATTACTTAAAGGAGTTGAAGACAATCGTGATGATTTAGTAGTAATACTTGCAGGTTATGAAAAAGATATGGAGGAATTTTTATCTTTTAACCCAGGTCTTAAATCAAGATTTCCAAACGTAATACATTTTGAAGATTATGGACCTTCAGAAATGTATGAAATAGCAGTAAATATTGCTAAATCTAAAGGATACAAGATAGCTAAAAATGTAAAATATGATTTAATAGATTTGTTTACCAGAAATCAAATAATTGGGAAAAATGATTTAGGAAATGCTAGATTTGTAAGAAACATAGTTGAAAATGCAATACTAGATGCATCTAAAGAATATTTAACTTCAACTTCAAAACAAATAGATTTATTAGAAAGAGATAACTTTAACTTTAAAGCTAAGGCTCAATTTAACTTAGAAGAAAAGTTAAGTGAAATAATAGGTCTTTCTGATGTTAAAGAGCTTTTAAGAAGCCAATATAAATTAATAGTAGCTCAAGAAAAAAGAAAATCAGTAGGTGTAAATACAAAAATAGACCAAAACTTAAACATGGTGTTTACAGGTAATCCAGGTACAGGAAAAACAAGTATAGCAAGACTTGTAGCAGAAATGCTAAATAGTATGGGTCTTTTAAAAGTAGGTCAACTTATAGAAACAGATAGGTCAAGCTTTGTATCAGAAATACCAGGGGAGACTTCAAAGAAAACTGAAGAAAAGTTCAAGGAAGCTATAGGCGGAATACTATTTATAGATGAAGCTTATACCCTTGCAAATGATTCATTAGGGAGGGAAGTTGTAGAAACATTACTTAAGCTTATAGAAGACTATTCAAAAGATGTTATAGTTATCCTTGCAGGCTATGAAGAGGAAATGGAAAATTTCTTTGATGTAAACATTGGGCTTAAATCAAGATTTCCACTATGGACTAATTTTGAAGATTACAACCCAAATGAATTATTTGAAATGTCTATAAAAATAATAGAATCAAAAGGCTTTAAGTTATCTAAAAATGCATATGCAGCTCTTAAAAAGAGTTTTGTAGATATTTATGAAAAATCAGATTCTCAATCAGGAAATGGAAGAATGGTTAGAAACTACGTTGAAAATCTAATTAGAAACCAAAGTATAAGAATTGCCGAAAATGATATAAGTGTTTATGAAATGAATTTAATAACTATTAAGGATATAGAAAAAATAAATGTATCAGAATATGAAAATGAATTTGATTTAGAGGAAAAACTAAATAAATTGATTTACAATGATAAAGCAAAGGAATTTTTAAAAAATCAATATAAGCTTGTAAAAACTCAAGAGAGAAGAGAAAAAGCGGGTATAAGAAGCGATATAAATAAGTATAGAAATATGATTTTCACAGGTGAAATTGGTACTGGGAAAAAGACTATTCTAAATATATTATCAGAAATGTATTATAGCATGGGAATAGTAAAAGCGAAAAGTATTGTACAAATAGACACTAATGAACTTATATCAATGCTTAACTCAGGCATGAAACTAGAGGATGTTTTTAATAAATTTTTAGAAAAGACAGTATTAATAGACAAGGCTGATTTATTGGCGAAACAAGAGAATTATAGCGAAATAGTTTCTTCTTTAATAAAGTTTTTAGATCAAAATAAAAATAAAATATTTATAGTTTTAAGTGGAGAAAGAGATGGTATAAGAAAATTAATGCTTTCTAATCCTTCTTTAAATTATAGATTCCCATTACATTTTGACTTTGAAGATTACAGCGAAAAAGAACTTTTCAATATTGCTATAAATATCTTAACTGATAAAAAATTTACTTTAACCGACGGTGCAAATGACTTATTAAACAATACTATAATAGAGTTTTATAATAATAAAAACTTAAGTTTAAGAAATGGTTTAATGATAAAAAGTTATTTAGATAAACTTATAAGAGCTCAAAGCGTTAGAGTATATGATGAAAAAGTTGCCCAAAAGGAAATAAATATAATAAAGGTAGAGGATATTTATTTAAGTAAAGAGGAACTTTTAAAAAGTAATAATTTCATATTAGATAATAATCAGTAAAATTAAATAATCATTGGTGTAGTAAATAAAATATACTTCAACTATATTAAAAGAGTATATGGATAGAATGAAAAATGTATTTGAAGTCTTATAATAATATGTTAGAATGGAATTATTAAACAAAAGTAAATTATTATATGTATGAAATAAGTAAAACAAAATACAATTTTCAGTAAAGTTAAATCTTATAAGCGTTAATTTAATAGGATTTATGTATTATAAGGGGAGATAAATATGAAAATAGCAGAAGCTTTAATGCTTAGAGCAGATTATCAAAATAAGACTTATGGATTAAAAACTCGTATAATCAACAACGTAAAAGTTCAAGAAGGTGAAGAATGCTTAGAAAAACCTAGTGAGCTTTTAAAAGAGTTAGATAAAGTACTAGAAGAACTTGAAAGTTTAGTAAAGAGAATAAATAAAACTAATTCTTTGGCAATGTTTGATGAAGAAATGTCATTAATGGATGCTATTTCAACAAGAGATAACATAAAAAGAAAAAGAAATATATTAGTTTCAGCAGTTGAAGAAGCTACTATAAAGCAGGATAGATATAGTCAATCAGAAGTTAAGTTTGTTACAGTTGTAAATGTATCAAATTTACAAAAGGAAATCGACTTATTGGCTAAAAAATATAGAGAATTAGATATAAAAATACAAGAAAAAAATTGGACAACTGAATTAATATAAAATATATAGGAAACTTTTCTAAAGGTGAACATTAAACCTATAATAAGCGGGTTAAAGTTTATTAATTGTTTTAGACTGAGGAGTATTAAAAGCGATACAAATTAATTAATATTTAGCTTAATACAATTAATGTAAGTCCTACCAAGTTTGTAGGCATAACAAAATTACATTTGACTATTTACTACCAGATGTTAATTTAGAAAAGTAAGGGTGGGCTTGGGGTAAAAGAGTACATTAAAATTATTTATATAATTTTAACGTACTCTTTTTTTAATACAAGGACTTTATATTAAATGAAAATCTGTCGAGAGCTTGTGAAACAAAGTAATTGTAATGTTTGAAGAAAATATAAAAGTGACAAAATTATAAATAAAATATTAGAAAATCACTTTAATGAATTTAAATAAAGAGTCTTTATACATCAAAAGTATATTTAGTTTTTGAATATACCTGCGATGTATTTTTTTAAAAGTAAATAAAAATATTATTATAAATGTTAATCATATAGAGAGAATTAATTATTTGTGTTTTTAAACTTTAAAATGAGAATAATAAGGTTACTAAAACAAAAAGGAGATTAACATATGATAAAGACAAAAATGACAACTTTGATTTTAGTAGCTTTAATGGCAACAAAAGTAATATCAAATGCCAATGAAAGTAATAAACAAGATTTAATATTAGGTGGACACCATTTAAAACAGTGTGAAGTAAAATACGATAAAAGAAATGATGAGTACAATCAGACCGAGATGATAGAGCGATATTTTAGGCCATCAAAGTTACCTATATTAAATGATAAGATTGAAACTTCACTATATGATATGGTGTATGGAAATGAAAAATTAAACTTAAAAATACCTAATGAACTTTTAAAAACTCCAGAAGATACTATAATAAATTACTTTAGCGTCTTAAGAGAAGCTGCAAATCCAATTGATGAAACTAAAACAGGGTGTGGAACTTTAGGTTATGCAACAGTGCCTTATCCTGTAGCTTACAACTTTTTATCAAATTCATACAAGAAAAATCATAGCTATGAGGAATATTTAAAATCATTTGAAAATAAGTTGCATATTAATTTAATTAAACTAAAGGAAGTTCCTAAAGATGAAAATAATCCAGAAGATCTTAAATATTTTGTTGAGCTAGAAATAATAGAAGGTACTAATGAAAAAAAAGGTGTTTTTGCTTATTATTATGGATATATATATATGACTGAAGAAAATGGAGTATATAAGATAAAAGATATGCAATATGGACCTGAAAATTATTTATGTGCACCTTATCATGGTTGGAATTATGATGCTGAGTTTGTTGTAGAAATTAAATATAAAGATTGGTGTTCTTTAGTAGAGGGTGATGTAGATGTCAAGCAAGATGGATACGAGAAAAAGGTATATTTTAAAGACAAAAGTGGGAATGAATACTATGTTCTTTTCTATCAACTAACTAATGGATATGATATAAAGATAGCTGATTACAAGAAAAATAAAGATGGTAAATGGGAACTCATATATTTCACTCCTGAAAACTGTTTAGAAAAGAAAAATTAACTATACTGGTAAAACTCTTATGGTATATAATTATACAAATTATATACCATATTTATTTAAATATAAACTATGTGCTTCAAAAAAGTATTCCTTATAAATCTTCAATTGAAGACTTTTTTATAAAAATTATATTTTATAGTTCAAATATAGAGATTAAGTGATACTATATTTAGAGTAGAGATTTAAGTACTTAACTTATAATTAAATTGTATTATATAAAGAAAGGGGATATATATGATAGAAGTAGATAGTTTATGTAAAAGCTTTACCCGTGTAGTAAAGGATAAAAATAAGTCAAAACTGAAAAGATTAAAAACTAAAAAAGAAGAATTTCTAGCAGTTGATAATATTTCATTTTCAGTAAAAGAGGGAGAGATATTAGGCATTTTAGGACCAAATGGAGCAGGAAAAACGACTTTACTTAGAATGTTAGCAGGAATACTAACTCCAAGTAGCGGTAGTATTAAAATTGCAGGGCATGATTATAATATCGATAAAAATACTGCTAAATGTGAGATAGGATATTTATCGGGAAATACTAAGTTATATGGAAGAATTTCTCCAAGAGAGCTTTTAACCACATTCGGTAATTTATATGAAATGCCAGAAGATAAAATAGAAAAAAGTATCGAAGAAGTAATTAAAGTAATGGATATGGAAAACTTTATAGATAATCGTATAGAAAACTTATCAACAGGCCAAACACAGCGTACTTCTATAGCTAGATGTCTTATACACTCACCTAAAGTATACATCTTTGATGAACCAACCCTAGGATTAGACGTAATCAGTAGCCAATCAATAATAGAATTTATGAGAAATGAAAAGAAAAATGGAAAAACAGTTCTTTACTCAACTCATTACATGGAAGAAGCTGAAACCCTATGTGACAAGATACTAATGATACATCAAGGCAGGATAATAGCAAATGGAACTTCAAATAGTTTAAAAGAGCAAACACAAACTACAAATTTAAGGGATGCTTTTATAAAACTTGCAAGTGAGATAGGAGGATTATATGAGAACTAAAATAGTTAAAAGTATCTTTAAAAAAGAGATGTTAGATATACTAAGAGATAAAAAGACATTATTTATGATGATAGTTCTTCCTGTTATTTTATACCCAGTTATGATGATTTTATTTACTCAAGTTATGATGATGTCTGCAAATAGTATGGAAACAAAAGAAATGCCAATAGCAATTAAAGGAAACGTAGATTCACAGTTAATATCAATGATTAATGAAGGCAAAGAAAATGAAAAAACTGGAAAGCTGAAAATAGTAGAAGTTAAAAATTATAAAAAAGCAATAGAGGATGAAACTATAGTTGCATATATAGAAGCAAAAGAAGGTAATAAAAAGTATAATATATATTCAAATTCATCAATTTCAGATTATAGTACTGCAATAGATAGAATAGAGCAAATTTTAAATGATTATAAACAAGAAAAAATAGATAAAAACTTAATATCAAAAGGGTTAGATATAAAAGAAACCCTACAACCAATAACCTATAAAACTATAGATATTGCTAAAAATGAAGAAATAGCGGGTCATATGTTAGGTCAAATACTTCCATTTATATTAATAACAGGTATTTTAATGGGTGCTATATATCCTGCAATAGATGTTATGGCTGGTGAAAAAGAAAGAGGGACTTTAGAAACTTTATTAACTCTTCCTATATCAAATCTAGAACTTGTTATGGGGAAATATATGGCGGTATCCTTTAGTGCTATTGTAACTGCAATTTTCAACGTGATTTCAATACTATTTACCCTAGTTTATTTAGTTACAAGTGCGGGACTTAGTACTAGTGAGTTAGGAATAGCAAGTTTTGATTTTAATAAGTTGATATTCCCACTTATAATAACTGTGATATGTGTATGTTTATTTGCAATGGTAGTATCGGCAATAAGTATGTGCGTGTGTTCATTAGCAAAAAGTTTTAAGGATGCGCAAAACTATATGACGCCAATAACGCTATTTGTTATGATGCCATCTTATGTTTCAATGGTTCCAAATGTAGTGTTAGATAAGTTTACAGCAACAATACCTGTAGTAAATATATCTTTACTTATAAAAAGTGTGCTATCTTTTAATAGTGATTTAGAATTAATTTCATTAGTTTTAATATCAAATTTTGTATTTGTAATTTTATCAGTAGTACTTTTATCTAAGATGTTTAATTCAGAAGATATATTATTTGGAAGTAGTGCAAGTTTTTCATTCTTAGAAAAAAGATGCGATATGAAAAAAGGAAGTATGCCAAGTGTAAGTGATGGTATAATTTTATACGCACTAAGTGTAGTACTTCTTATATATGTTGGTTCTACTATTCAGCTTAAATTTGGAATGGGTGGAATTGCACTTACTCAAGTTATGATAATAGGATTACCACTGTTACTTGCATATTATATAAAAGTAGATTTCAAAAAAGTATTCAATATAAAAATGCCTAAAGTAAGACACCTTATAGGAGCTGTAGTACTTTGGATTGGTGGATATATTTTAGTTAGTATAAGTAGTCAAACACTGCTTAATATGTTCCCACAAAATATGGAAGTGTTAGAAAATTTAAATCATGCATTATATGAAGATAAGTTTTTAATTAACTTATTAGTTATAGCTCTTATGCCAGCTATATGTGAGGAAATGCTATTTAGAGGATTCATATTTACATCTTTTAAAAGCAAGAAAAACGCAAATATGGCTATAATAGGAAGTGCAATACTATTTGGATTTATGCATATAGATTTCATAAGAATAATACCAACGGGTATACTAGGAGTAATTTTAGCTTATGTTGTTTATAAAACTGGATCTATATTTGTTGCAATGCTTATACATTTTATAAACAATGGCTTAGCAGTTTTGATGATGCATTATCCAAAAAGTAATATAGCAAATGTGGTAGAGTATGTAAATATATATAGTCCTAATTTTGATATTGGAAGATTTGCAATACTTATTGTTTTAAGTGCAATACTTTTAAGAATAGGTTCATTATTACTTAAAAATAGTGCTAAAGATGATAAAGAAAAAATACTTAACACATATTAAGAATAATAAAGCAAAGCCCTCTACAATGAGGGCTTTACTTTGTTGTTCCATACACTATATATCCGAAGGTAATAGGTAGGCTTATATAAGTTCTATATCAAACAGATTCAATTAGAACTTATATAAGAGATAACAAAACTTATTGAGTAAGAAATAGAAAAAATCAAATGTGAAATAAATTAGAATATAGATATTAAAATAAATCCAGGTATAATATGATGATTTCTCTTAAAAATTGACCAGTTTGGCATAGTTAACGACCAGTTACGCACAATCTATTGAAATTTCAAATAGAATATGTTAATTTTACTGTTAGATTTTCCGTATTAGTAAATAGATTTTAATTAGCACAATAGATTATATTAAATTTTGCTATGTTAGATATAATTGTGATAAGTTGAATGTATTTAATGCAAAAGAATTAAATCTACTTTGACATAGATTTATTTATTCACTAATTCTATAGTTAAGCAAGGAGTTAATTATTATATATTATGATTGAATATGCAACTACAATATTCAATATAACTCAAAGAGAAAATATAAGGGGGGAGAAAATGCAAATTATTAATTTAGCAGTAAGCTCATTTTTGCAAGTCATTTTATTTTCAATTATTCCATTTATTTGGTGGTCTATAAGTGGTAAAAAACAATCAAGTTTTTTTAGATGGCTGGGGTTTAAAAAACCAATAATAAACGATAAGAAAAAATATATATTAAGTTTTTTGTTGACAATACTTTTTTTATCTATACCAGGATTCATTGTTATTCCAATGTTTGTAGATACATCTAATATGGCAATTTCACAATTTTCTGGACAAGGTAGTTCTGCATTAATTCCTGCATTAATTTATTCTATTATTCAAACAGGACTTTCCGAAGAGATTTTTTTCAGAGGTTTTCTAGGAAAAAGACTTATCAATAAATTTGGGTATACTTTTGGAAATGCTATTCAAGGGTTATTATTTGGACTAATGCATGGAGTTATGTTTATATCAATGATAGGTATAATAGGTACAATAATCATTATTGTATTTACTGGTGTGGCTGGATGGTTAATGGGATGGATTAATGAAAAGTTATCAGAAGGTTCTATTATATCAAGTTGGTTATTACATAGTTGTGCTAATATTCTTGCTTCTGTAGTAGCAATGTTTAACTTAATTTAATAAAAAAATTACACTATAATCTTTATGGAAAATAATAGTATAATTTAAATATGATTTAGTGCCAATTGTTATAGATTGCATACTATAGTTATATTATTAAAAAATGAGGAGGTAACTTTATGTCTGTTACATATGAGCTTTTCTTTCAAATATTAAATACAGCAATATCGATAGCAATTCCAATTGTTATATATAGCTTTATAAAGAAGTATATAAAAAATAAAACTTCGATACAGAATAGAATTTCTAATCTCGAAAATAAAGTTAATGATTTAGAGGATAGATAGGTATTCTTAGAATTGAATACTTCATAAATTTATATCCATATTAGATTTAGGTAGAATATATGATATAGCAATTGTGAAATATTTTACTTAAAATAGCTTTGGTTATGTTAATATGAATATAGGATTGCCAAAAGAGATAAGGTAACTAAAATACTTAAAGAGTTTGAGTAATTTTTTTATAAAAGCTAAATAATTTATTGGGAGAGATATTATGTTAGAAAATGGAACAACTGTATGTAGTTGTAAAAACACAAAATGTGTAAGAAATGGAAAATGTAAGGAATGTATAGAACATCATAAAACTCATAGTAACAACAAATTGCCCCACTGTAAAAGACCTGAAAATATAGAGGCGGCTAAAAAAATCAGTAGTTTTTCTCACATTATTTGCTAGTAAAAAAATCAAAAGATATATATTCATATAAAATGGATATATATCTTTTGATTTTTTAATTACAAGGAAATTATAATAGTTTAAAATCTGTAGAAAACTTGTTAACTAAAGTGATTTTAAGAAATATGAAAATAAAAAACGTAACATAACACATATAATTCAATTATTTTAATGCTACTGTTATAATTTAACTATAGTTAACAATTGTTATAAATTACGAATAAATAAAAAATGAGGGCTATTAATAAACAATCATAGAATTAATAGGTCATGACTTAGAAAAATCACTATAAATATTGGCTTAGGGGAGATAAAAATGAAGTTAGACGAAAAAGACAAACAGAGAATTATAAGAGGGATAATAGTTGCTGCAATAGTAAGTATATTTATAAATAAGGCTATGGATATAGCTGTTATCCTTGGAATAATGTACTTTATTCATAAGTATTTAGGTAATGCAGATAAATATGATGATACGGTTAAGGATAATATAGTCTATATAGACAAAGAAAAATATTATCAAGGTATTAAAAGAATAGTACCTTTTTTAGATGTATATTTAGTTATTAGGATATTGATTATCTTAGCAACTAACGCCTATGGATTTATAGGCGTTGAGATAATGCTAGTTATTGAAGTTTTGAAAATATATGTTGAGGATCTGAGTCGTAAATATATAAAATCTATAAACGGAGAAGAGATTGTTAGAAAGAGAAAGTTAGTTAACAATAAGATATTAACAGCCACTGTACTTATATTATTCATAGGATATAGCTACACTTACTTTAGCAATGTTAAGATGGATACTGATTACATAAAGTCAAATAAATATGAATACAGTTTAACTTATGCTGAAGGTGGAAAGAAAATAGTTGAAGTAAAAGGAAAGAATGATTTTTATCAAAGAGCAGAGGTAAGTAAAGAAAATGCTGAGTATATGGACAAGTATATAAGAGATAGTAAGATTCTTACATATATGAATATACTTAAAGATTATTCTATTATAGCTATGATTTTTATGTTTGTACTTGCATTTACTCAAGTTAATTTTAAAGACAAAAGGAATAACCCTGTGCTAGTTGATATATTCCTGATACTAGCGATATTATTTGGTATGATATGGTCTAATTATAGTCACGATTTAGAGTACAATTTGAGGACATATTTTCATGAGTATATAAGTAATTATTAATATCTAAGGATTATTTAAGATTAGTTTAACGATACTGAAAAATGATTCATAATATTATTAAATTGCGAAGAATAAGGTAGGAGAATATGCTCCTATTTTTTTATAGAGTGCGTTAGTTTTTAATAAGTATATATAGCTAAATTGAAATAAAAGTAGCTTATAGATATAATTCAAATAACAACATAGAGAAGGGGCAGAGATTATGAAAATAAAGAAGGGCATAATAATTGCTACAATACTAACTACAGTAGCAGTGTTTTGTTATTGGCAAAACAATGATATTAGTATCACAAATATAGATTTCACAAATAGTAAAGTACCTGATAATTTTAATGATTATAAAATATTGCAAGTTTCAGATCTTCACAATAAGGAATTTGGGAAAAATCAAAATAAACTAGTTGAACTAACTAAAAAAATAAATCCTGATATTATAGTTGTTACCGGAGATCTAATAGATAGTAGAAGAACAAATATAGATATAGCAGTTAATTATATGAGTCAAGCAGTTAAAATAGCTCCAATATATTACGTACCAGGTAATCATGAAAGTAGAATTGATGAATATGATAAACTTGAAAAGATGCTATCAAAAGAAGGCATAAAGATTTTAAGTAATGATAGTGAAAATATAAAAATAAATAATCAAGAACTAACATTGTTAGGAATGGAAGACATTTCTTTTATGAATTCAAAGAATAGAAAAAAAGAATTTTCATCTATATTGAGCAATCTTAAACATGAAAGTAAGAAGAATTTAACAATTTTATTATCTCATAGACCAGACCTTATAGATATTTATGCAAAGCAAAACATAGACCTAGTTTTTACAGGTCATGCTCATGGAGGTCAAATTAGACTACCTTTTATTGGTGGACTCTGTTCACCAAATCAAGGGTTTTTACCAAAATACACTAGTGGAATTTATGAAAAAGATAATACAAAAATGATTGTTAGCAGAGGCTTAGGAAATAGTCTATTTCCATTTAGAATATTTAATAGGCCAGAATTAATAGTAACAACCTTATATTCAATATAGATAGTTATTAAGGTTTCATAATTCTTGTTGAGCATAGAGATCATTCCCTCCATGGGTTTGTGTGCAACCCTATGCTTTTTTATTTTGTAAAAAAATAAATAACTAAATGTCAACGAAACATTATACTATCAGTATGTTAGGTTTATTAAAAAACTGTATATAATTTGTGAACTAAAATAGTACCAATTTATATTTAATAAAAATGAAATATTTAATATATTATTAAGATTGAAAAATAAGGATTACTCGTATAAGATATATACGTTTTTAAAATATAATAAAGTTGAAACCGTTTATAAGATATAATTGTCTAATTAGTGTAAGGTAATTACCGAGACACAATTGAAAGGAATAATTAAATACAAATGTTAAAAGAATTGAAAGTCAAAAGAGCCATAAATGGTGATGAAAAAGCATTTATAGAGCTAATAGAGCAACAAAAAGAAAAATTATATAAGATAGCATATGCATATGTAAAAAATGAACAAGATGCTTTAGATATAGTTCAAGAAACTGTATATAAGGCTTACATATCAATAGATACATTAAAAAAGCCTAAATATTTTAATACTTGGTTAACTAGAATACTTATAAATATATCTATAAGTACTTTGAATAAAAATAAAAACATTATATATCTAGAGCAAGAATCAATAGCGAAGGACTGCGTTACTTTAGAACATAGAGAAGAAAAAATGGACATATTAAATGAGATTGATAAGTTGGATAAAAAATATAAAGATGTAATAGTTCTAAAATATTTTGATGATTTAACTATAAAACAAATATCACAGATTTTAGAAATTCCAATAGGAACAGCTAAAACATATTTAAATAGAGGTTTATCAAGTTTAAGAGTCTCTATAGGAAAGGAGAATTTCTAAGATGAATAAAAAAGATATAAGAGATAGCATAGAAATATCAGATAAATTAGATGACAATATATTAAAAGGAATAGAAAGAGGAAGACAAGAAAAACAATTTATAAAAAGGAAAAATAAAATGGGTACTTTAGCTAAGGTTTCAAGTATATTAATTATAGGAACATTAGGGATAGGTGTTGTAAATACAGATATAATTAGAGCAATACCTATAATAGGCAAGGTAATAGAAGGATTTGATAGTAGTAATTTTGGAGTTCCGACAGATAAATATTTGAAATATTCTCAAGGGGTAGAACTTGTATCGCAAAATAAGAAGGCTACAGTTACCTTAAATGATGTCATTATAGATGAAAATATGTGTATGTTTGGACTTGTAATTGAAAGTGATGCACTTAAAGGATATAAAGGTAAAAATTCAGCAGATTTTATAAATATAGATTCAGATATAACTTTAAATGGAAAACATGTAGATGGTGTTGGTCATAGAGCTAGAAAAATAGATAATAGAACTGGAGCAGTTGTAATTAGTGCAAATATAGCAGAATTAGATTTAGAAAATGATGTAAAAGTAGATTTGAAAATAAGTAGTATCAGAGGTGAAAAAGAGGTTAGAGGAAATTGGAATTTCAAATTAAAAACAAATAAAATTGAAGGTTCAAAGAGAAAAATTATTGGAGAAAGCTATGATATAAAGGGTCAAAAACTTATTGTAGATGAGATAGTTACTTCTCCACTTGCAAATACTGTTATGCTTAGTGGAATAGATGATATAGAAAACTATACACTTCAAAGTACAAGATTTAAGGTAATTGATGATAATGGAAATATATTAAGGTCAGATATGGGTTCAAGTAGTGTAGATAATAAAACAGGAAAATTTTTTAGTAAGCTAGAGATATCAAGCGACTTATCAAATTCAAAATATATAGAACTAATTCCATATTGGGGAATGGATGTTATAGATAAGGAAGTAGAAGGTATTTATGTTAATTTACTTACAACAACAGGTAGTGGAGAAAGAGAAGAAGTACTTATATCAAGAAAGCCAACAAAAGAAGAATTAAAGAGTAGATATGCATTGTCTAAGGTATATTACAATTTAAATATGGATAAAGCTAAAGAGTTTTTATCAATAGAAGAGCTAAAAGGTTATGAAATACCAGTTAATAATAAAGATAAGGTAATGATTCAAGATATAAAAGTAAGTGAAGAAAATACTAAAATAATCATGAAAAAACATGGAGACTATGACCACCTAAGTCAGCTAGTTTTATTTGATGAGAAAATGAACGATACTGCTATATGGGAAGGGCATATTGGAGCAGTTCTAGAAGATGAAAAAGAAGGCATTTATAGCATTATACTAGATAAAATAGATGCTTCTAAAAAATATAAAATAGCAATACCAATGACAAAAGATATAGATTTGAATAGTAAAGATAAAATTAAAATTAATTTAGATTAATAATAAAAGCTACTGTATTAAGCTGTTTAAAATATACCCTATAGAGTAGACACTTGAAAAAGTCTATCCTATAAGGTATTTTTAGGTATAATTAAAGAAATATAATCGAAGGATTAAAGAATACTAAACTATTTATTACTATCAGCAGGGTAATATAATCCAATTTGATTACGTATATTGTCCATGACATTCATAACAGAAAGGGAATTTTCTAAAGTATTTAAATCAGAACAGGTCTTATTAGATTTTATTAAATCAACAAAATGATTAATTTCATAGTACATATCATTTTCATATTGACTTAAAGATAAGTCTTCAGTGCTACCATCTGTATAAATTATTTTAACCGAGCTAAAATTATTTATTTTTTCTATTATAATACTTCCATTTTCACCTTGAATTTCAGATGGAAGATGAGAATTAGATACTTTAGAGAACATAATAACTCCATCCATATCATCATATTTAAATATAGCACTACCTTGAGCATCAACACCACTTTCGAGCATGAACGCATTACAAAGAATGTTTTTAGGAACACCAAATAAATTAATCATTGGAGCTATACAGTAAACACCTATATCCATTAAAGATCCATTAGAAAGTTCATTTTTAAAGGCATTTAATATTATTCCTTCTTTATATTTATCATACCTAGAAGAATATTGACAATAGCTTGCAAAGTATCTTCTTATTTTACCTATTTTATGTAAATTATTTTTTATTTGTAAAAAGTTTGGAAGTACAGTAAGTCTCATAGCTTCCATAAGCAATACATTGTTTTCTTTAGCGGTTTTAATCATATCTTCAACTTCATTAGAATTAGAAGCGAAGGCTTTTTCACATAGTACATGTTTTTTATTTTTTAGAAATTTTGTGGCTTGTAAGTGATGTATTGAATTAGGAGAAGCTATGTATATTGCATCTAATTCTTTATCATTTGCCATATCATCTAAATTAGTATATGTTTTAGTGAAATTATATTCATTTTTAAATTTTGTAGCAGTATCTATATTTCTAGAATAAAAGGCATGTAAATTTACATCATCGATTAATTTTGATGCTTGTAGGAAGCTTTCAACTATAAATCCACTTCCTATTATCCCTAAATTTATTTTTGAGCTCATAAAAACCCTCCTTTATATTAATAATTTATAACATATTTACAACGTTAGATAAAACTTTTCCAATAGAATCATTAATAACTAAAGAAGCTTTATCATCATAAGATGTAGAACTTTTATTTATAAGAACAACATCATTTCCTCTAAAATAATTAATAAAGCTAGCAGCAGGATATACAACTAAAGAAGTGCCACCTATAATTAGCAAATCAGCATTTCTTATATGATTAATAGCTCGTGATACAACATTATCATCTAATCCTTCTTCATATAGAACAACATCAGGTTTAACAATAGAACCACACTCATCACAATGAGGGATTATTCCTTCTAAAGCTAAGAATGAGTTTAAATCAAAAAACTTATTACAATTAATACAATAATTTCTTTGAACAGCTCCGTGAAGCTCAAATACATTTTTGCTTCCAGCCATTTGGTGAAGTCCATCAATATTTTGAGTGATAACAGCTTTTAGCTTTTTAGATTTTTCAAGAGATGCTAAAGCTATATGAGCATTGTTTGGTTTGGCATCTTGATAAATAAGTTTATCTTTATAAAAATTGAAAAATTCTTCTGGATATTTAGTGAAGAATGTATGTGAAACTAATTGTTCAGGTGTAAAGTTTTTATTAAGTTTTTGACTAAATAATCCAGATGAACTTCTAAAATCAGGAATATTAGACTCTGTAGACACACCTGCACCTCCAAAAAATACTATGTAGTTAGATTTATCGATAAGTTGTTTTAATTTATTTATACCCATGAAAGACCTCCTAAAAATATAATATATTATAAAAATATATCATAACCTATAATTTTAATAAATGTATACAATATATTTATTTTTATAGTATCTAAAAATTTATAAAAAAATAAGTAATAATTGCTATAAAAAAAAATATATATATATTATAGAGTATTTATAAGCAAGTCCAGAGTAGTTAAATCTTTAAAATAGATACTACAAACATTTATAAGGGGGATTTTATAATGGATTTACAACAAAAGTATTTTGATTTTCTAGGGGATATGGCTAATTCACAAAAGAAAATATTTGAAGATTGGCAAAAGAGTTTCAAGGTTGATGGTAAGGATGATAAATTTGATTATTTTGGAATGTGGTCAAAGTTTAATCCGAAGATGGATAATATGGATTTAGTAGAGAAATACGGTGATGTTTCTAAGATATACACTGGATTATATGGATTTTGGACTGATATGAACGAGAAGATAATTGGTAGTGCAGAAGATCAAGTAGAAAATTTGGTCAATGAATGGAAAGAAAACTATACTAATATGGTTGTAGATAATTTTATTAGTTGTTTACCAGAACCTACTAAGAGTATATATAAAAAACAAAATGAGATATGGTCAGTTTATAAAGGGGATTTTGATAGAATAAATAAATTATGCATAGATAGTTACAATGATTATTTTAAATATATAAATAAATCAGCATCAGGAGATAAAAATGCCTATCTAGAATTAGCAAAATCATGGACTAGCACTTATGAGGAAACTATAGGGAAATTATTAAATGTACCTCTTTTAGGAATAAATAGAGAAGATTATAAATTACAATTTGAAAGTATGGATACATGCTATAAATTTATAAATACTTTAAATGAATACAATGCTAGTATATATAAAGTTACTGCTGATACGATGGAAGAAATGGTAAAAGAATATACAAGTATGGTAAAAGAAGATAAACAGCCTAAGACTTTTAAAGAATTTTATGAATATTGGTGGGTAAAAAATGAAAATGCATTTATAAGTTTATTTAATACGGAACACTACTCAAAGCTTCAAGGACAAGTAGTTGATAATGGAATGTCATTTAAAAAGAGTCTTGATAGTTTATTAGAAAAACAATTAGAAATGTTACCAATACCAAACCAAAGTGATATGAACAGTTTATATAAGACTGTATATGAATTAAAGAAAGAAGTTAAAAAATTAAAAAGAGAAGTAGAAGATTTAAAAGAGGAAATGAAATAGGGGGACGAAATTATGATTTTCAATGGGATAGATTATGAAAAAAATTTAGATGAAATTTTAAAATTTCAAGATAAGATATTAAAAGGAATAAATGTTATACAAGAAGTTAAAGTTTCAGGATTTGATACTACTCCAAAAGATCTTGTTTATAGTGAAGATAAGATGAATCTTTATCACTATCAACCTACTGATGAAACTAAAGTTAAAATACCAACTTTAATAATTTATGCTTTAGTAAATAAACAGTATATGATGGATATACAAGAAGATAGAAGTATGATAAAAAACCTACAAAATAAAGGACTTGATTTATATATAGTAGATTGGGGATATCCAGCTAAAGAGGATATGTACTTAACTATGGATGACTATATAAATGGATATATAAATAACTGTGTTGATCATATAAGAAAAGAAAAAGGAGTAGATAAAGTAAATTTATTAGGAGTATGTCAGGGTGGTACTTACTCAGCTATATACTCATCTATATACCCTCAAAAGGTAAATACATTAACTACAATGGTTACTCCTATAGACTTTGATGTAGAAACAGATGCATTATTATTTAAATGGAGTAAACACTTAAATATAGATAGTATGGTAGATGCATTTGGTGTAATTCCAGGAAGTTTTATGAATAGTGGATACATGGCACTAAAACCATTCCAATTAGCTTTAGATAAGTATATTGACTTATTAGATGATATAGATAATCCAGAGAAATTTGAAAACTTTTTAAGAATGGAGCAATGGATATTCGATAGTCCAGGTCAAGCTGGAGAAGCTATAAGACAATTTGTAAATGATTTATATAAAGAAAATAAGTTAGTTAAAGGAGAATTGGTAATAGGAGATAAAAAAGTTGATTTGAAGAATATAACTATGCCAATTTTAAATATATATGCTGAGTTTGACCATTTAGTACCTCCAGTATCTAGTAGAAGATTAAATGATTTAGTATCATCTAAAGATAAAGAACTAGTTTCATTTAAAACTGGGCATATAGGAATGTATGTAAGTTCTAAGTCTCAAACTCAAGTAGCTCCAAAAATAGCGCAATTTATAAGCACAAGAGACTAATTAGGGGGATTAAATAATGAAGGGAAAAACTATAAGTGAAATAAATATAGGGGATAGCGCATCAGTTCAAAAAACTATAACAGAAACAGATGTATATTTATATGCTGGTATAACTGGAGATCTAAATCCAGCACATATAAATGAGGAAATGAGTAAGGAAACTATGTTTAAAGGAAGAATAGCTCATGGAATGCTTACGGCTGGGCTTATATCAGCAGTTCTAGGAATGTACTTACCAGGACCTGGAACGATATATTTAGGTCAAGAATTAAGCTTTAAGGCTCCTGTTAAATTTGGAGATACAATAAAGGCAGAAGCTGTAGTTGAAGAAATTATAAAAAATAAAATTATAAAATTAAAAACTGTATGTACAAATCAAGATGGGGTAGTTGTACTTGATGGTTATGCAACAGTAATGCCTCCAAAGTAGTAAAAAATATAAAATAATAGTCTATATATATTTATAGCCTATTGTAGAAAGTATTTATATTGGGAATATTAACAAATGGATGTTTATTATAAAATTAGTGGATAGAGATTAATTTCTTTATCCATTAATTTTTTACGTACAAGGATTTTATATTCATTAAAAAATTGCGAATAGCCTCTGAATGACAGTAATACTAATATATTTGGAAACGTAAAAAATGACATTTTGAGCAACGGATGTATCTGAAGCGGGAGCGAAGATATATCGTTGGCGACATGAAATGGTTCGCCGACACGTCGCTCAAGCGAAGCGAATTTTTTATTTTAATTATAACATAGAGGGAAATTATTTAGATAGAATGTATATGTATTTAATTGTAGTTAAATAGTATAGATATTAAAGATATAAAAAATAAGATGCAAAATAAATGGCATAATTTTGGTAAAAACTTACAACTATGATATAATCTATATAGAAAAATATATTATAAAATGGGGGAGTTTTATGAAACTAAAGAAAAGTATATATGCAGCTATAGTTGTTAGTGCTATGGCTATTAATAGTGTGGTACCGATAGCTTATGCAAATGAATCAAAAGAATATGAAACATACACAAAGTCTACACCTAAGACATTCAGTCAAATATATAATATGCCTGAAGAAGTTCAAAAAGACTTATCAGAATTAGATAATATAAAATATTTAAAATTAAAAACTAATTCAGATTATGAGGTAGCACTTGCTCATGCAGATGGAACATATACATTTGTAAAAGATACTAACACAATAGAAGAAGCAGT
The DNA here is from genome assembly GCF_056995035.1 of Romboutsia sp. Taxonomy (NCBI): domain Bacteria; kingdom Bacillati; phylum Bacillota; class Clostridia; order Peptostreptococcales; family Peptostreptococcaceae; genus Romboutsia; species Romboutsia sp. The sequence goes on from NZ_JBXKIW010000074.1 coordinate 78,510, forward strand.
AAGTATGGCAAAGAGTTTAGAAAATGGGTATAGTGAACAAAATATTATACCAACGGTTATAAATAATAAAGGGATGGTAGCATACACAACAAATTCGATAGGTCGTATTGTAAAGATAGGGGGAGGCATATCTGAGGGTTCTATAAATTATACTACTAACTTATATAAAGATTCTAATAAATCGCAAGCTTATACATACATTAATCATGGATTTATAGATGATGTGCCAGTTATAGAAGAAACGGAAACTATGGTAAAGGTAGAGGCATCAGGACTTACAGGTTGGATTGAAAAAAGTGATGCAAGCGGGGCTAATATAGTACTTTTACCTATAAATCAAGCGACTAATTTAAGTTACTATGAAAATGTAGGCGGGCAATTAATTCACTACATAAGTTCTAACGTGCAAGGAAACATAGGAACTAAAAGAAGTATAGGAAGAGCACCATCTTTTATGAATAAAGGGACAAGATATTATAGTTATGATGGAAATTATTATTACAACGATATAAATAAATTAATAAGTGATGCTAAAGCAGATAATCATAATAATGCTTTAAATAGCAATTCTCCATATTATAATTATTATCAATATTTATCAGCAAGAAGCAAAGTTTCATATAAGGCTAGTGATATTGACAAATATTTTGAAGCTAAAACACCAATAGATAGTGTATTAAGGGGAACAGGAAAAATATTTATAAAAGCTCAAAATAAATATGGAGTTAATGCATCTTTTATTGCAGGTATTGCAATGAATGAATCTGGAAGAGGAATATCTACATTAGCAAAAACTAAAAATAATATTTTTGGTATAGATGCTGTAGATAGTGATCCACAACATGCAAAAGGATTTAAAAATATAGAAGAATGTATAAATAAATTTGCAAAAGACTATATGACCAATAGATATTTAAATCCGAATAGCGCTAATTACTATGGTAGTAGTTTAGGAAATAAGAGCATAGGTTGTAATGTTAAATATGCATCAGATCCTTTCTGGGGAGAAAAGGCATCTAGCTTTATGAATGAGATGGACGTTTATTTATCATCTCAAGGAAAAGGTGATGACTATAATAGATATAAGTTAGGAATAGTTAATAAAGCATCATATGTAAAAGATAAAAAAGGAACTAGCTTATATAGTGCATCTAAAGATCAGGCTGTGATTATATCAGACAATAGAGGTACAGATACGGAGATAAATCCAGATAGAATAACACCTCAAAATATAATTAACCCAATACCAGGAAGTTATAATTGGGGTATGAAGGGATATATAACTAAAGGTAATATAGACATAATAAACCAACAAAAGTCTAATGTAGTGGTAGACACAATAACAGGTGAAAATAGATATGAAACAGCGAGTATGATAGCAGATAATCAAAACTACACTACGGCTATACTTGTTAATGCAGATAAAACTTTAGCAGATGGACTTAGTGCTAGTGGATTATCAGGAGCTACTAATGCCCCAATACTTTTAACTAAAAAAGATTCTCTGCCTAAGGATACAAAGGAAAGACTCGAAGGTGTAAAGAAAGTTTATATTATAGGAAGTGCAGATGTTGTAAATAAATCAATAGAAGACGAGTTAAAATCAAATAAAATACAAGTAACAAGACTTGGTGGAGATGATAGATTTAAAACTAGCTATGAAGTGGCTAAAGAAATAAATAAAATAAAACCTATACACAAGGTATTTTTAGTAAATGGATACAAAGGTGAAGCAGATGCTATGAGTGTATCGCCTGTAGCAAGTCGTGATGCAGCTCCAATAATATTAACAGATGGTAAAAATATACCGCTTACTACTAACAGTTTGGAAAGTTATGTTAAAAATGTAGAGAGTTATGTTATAGGGGATAGTTCTGCTATGAATGAAAAGATAGTTCAAAAAACTAATGCAACAAGATTAGGTGGTATAGATAGATTTGCTACTAATAAATTAGTTATAGAAAAATTCTATAAAAATACAAATGAATTTTATATTTCTAAGGGATATACATTAGTAGATGCACTTACAGTATCTCCATTAGCTAAAAATTATCCAGTTGTTTTAGCTAATATTGGTAGTAATAAATCTGTAGTTAAAAATGCTACGAAGCTTATTCAGGTAGGTGGAATGGATAAAAAAATTATGGATGAATGTATACAGGCCGCTAAATAAAGCAATGAATATACAAGATATTTAGAAAATGTATAAGGACTGTAGATAAATAAAAAAAATATCTACAGTCCTTTATAGTATAAAAATTATTTTAACTCTTTAACTTAATTTATATACTCCTACTGAAAATTTCAACAAAAAAATTAACCATCTGCAATATAATATATACTAAAAAATAAAGTTAAATATAAAATATTGAAATTCTCAAAATTATGACAATTTAATATAAAAAATTCCATTTTTACATTATATATAATATAATGTATATATAGTGTAGGGATAATAGGAGGAATTATGTTAGGGAAAGAGGCGTATTTAAATATAATCTTAGAGAGCCCTGTACCATGCATGTGGGTTAGTTTAGAAAAATCTGAAAATAATAAATCACATAGTATGAGTATTTTAGGCTGTAATAATAAATTAATAGAGGTAAGTAATAAGCAAATTAGGGAAATTTATCAATATAATTTAGATATAAAAAAATATATAAAGCTATGTGCAACAATGGAAAAAACTGATAAAAATAAGAAAATTACATTAGTAGATTTTGTAGACATATTAGGAGCTTTTTATCAAATAGATGTAATTCAAATAGACCATAATATTTATGTAATTTGGTTTACTAAAAAAATAGAGATAGATAAAAGCATTCAGATTTTATTAGATAAGATGGAAATGTATTTATGGTTTAAAGATACATTAGGTAGATATGTATATATGAACAAGGGGTTAGAAGAATATCCAAATGCAACACCTGAGAATATGATAGGCAAAACTGATTTTGAAATATTTCCAGAGGAATTAGCTAATATATTTGTTAATGATAATAAACAATTATTAAATGGAGAAAAAGAGTATATAGATTCTGTAATGTTTTATAACAGAAGGTGTTATGATGGATTAAGCCATGTGGTGAAAGATGATAAAGGTAATATAATAGGAATAGTAGGAACTTTTACAGATGCATTAAGTGACAATGAGTATAGACATGATAAGATAACTGATGCGAACATGTTACAGTTGATAAGCGATACTATACCAGATAGTATATTTTTTAAGGATTGTAGGGGAGTATTTAGACACTGTAATAAAGTTTTTGCAGAAAGTAGAAATTTAAGAAAAGAAGATATTATAGGCAAGACAGAGAAAGGTATAAATACACCAATTAAGAAAATAAAAAAATATGAAATGGAAGAAAAAGAGATAATATTATCAAAACAACCTTCAATATCAAATAATTCACAGATATGTAGTGATGGAAGAACTAGATATTTTGAAACGATAAAGGTACCTTTTTTAGATAAAAATCAAATGGTAGGCGGAGTATTAGGGATATCTAGAGATATATCTCATAGAAAAGAAGCTGAGCTTGAATTTGAAAGACTTAGAATGGAGTTCTTTGCCAACTTATCTCATGAATTTAAAACTCCTCTAAATCTAATTTTCAGTTCAATTCAATTAATTGAATATATGATAGATAAAGGAAAAAATGTTGAAAAATATAGAACTTACACTAAGATAATTAAGCAAAATGGATATAGAATTTTAAAAATGGTAAACAATTTAATAGATAGCACAAGACTTAGTTCAGGTTGTTTAGATTATATGCCACAAAATTATAATATAGTTGAGTTTATTGAAAGCATGTGTGAGTCAGTGCAGTATTATGCAAATGAGGAAACTATAGAATTAATATTTGATACTAATTTAGAGGAAAAAATTATGGCTTTTGATTTAGAAAAAATGGATAGAATAATGCTGAATTTACTTTCTAATGCTATTAAATACAATAAGGAAAATGGAAAAATAGAAGTTATTTTAAATTTTGAAAAAGAAGATTTATATATAAAAGTAAAAGATAGTGGAGTTGGTATACCAGAAAATAAGCTAGATGATGTATTTCTATTATTTAAGCAAGTTAATAATAGAATAACAAAGTTAAGCGAAGGTAGTGGTATAGGATTATCAATAGTTAAGTCATTAGTTAGTTTACACAATGGTACGATAACTGCATATAGTGAAAAAGATGAAGGTAGTGAATTTGTAATAAAGATACCTATAACTATGTGTGAGGAAAAAGAATTTGATAAAAAAATTGTTAAATATAATAAGTATGTAGAAAATATTGATATAGAATTTTCTGATATATATACTTCAATAAAAGTATAGGCAGTATAAAAGTCATAAGTTAGGATAACGTTATGAGAATAACTAAAACAATAAAGAAGAAATAAAAAAAAAATAAATAATTATGATATAGTACTAATATATTTTAGTGAGGAAAATTGAAACTAAAGTAGTGTTGTTTATTAATATACTTATATAAAAAGGCGAAAATTTTAATATAAATATAATTGTAGTATACTTAATTAGACTCAATAAAAAATAAAGGGGTGATGACAATGAAAAAATCAATAATAGTAGTAGGAATAGTATCATTACTAGGGGTAGGTTCATTTACATCTACTGTAAATGCGACTGACTTAAGCCCAAAAGCCAAAGTAGGTACTCAGTATAGTCAGATTAGTAGTTCTGCTAAACAAGAAGTGGAGAAAGCTAGTATTATAGCCAAACAAAATGCAGATAAAGTTAAACAAGGCATAGAAAAAGCTAAAAAAGACGCGCAAAAAGCTAAACAAGACATACAAAACGCTAAACAAGACATAGAAAAAGCTAAAAAAGACATAGATACTGCTAAAAAAGAAATAAAGAAAGTAAAACAAAAGGCACAGGAAGCTAGACGTATAGCTAAGGAAGTATCATATGCATTTAATGATATGATTAATCAATTAAATTTTAAATAAAGCCCTTATATTAAGAGGTAAACATAGTGAAGGTTAATAAATAAAAATATGTTGAGAAATGAAAAGAAACGTGCTACACTTACATTGAACATCAATAGTGTCGACAAAAAAAGAGTATAAGTGCTTTAGAGAATAGGAGTCAAGCGCGAAAACTTAGATAATTAGTATTAATACTACTAATACTATCTAATGTTTTCAGCTTGGCTTTTTTTGTGGAAAAGGGGGAATTATATATGTTAAAATTTTTAAAACCAGCACCTTATATTGAAAGATTACCAGAAGAGAAGATACCTTCAGCTTATAAAAAATATCGTATACAGATGTTTATAAGTATTTATGTGGGATATCTTATTTATTACTTTGTAAGAAGTAATTTTGCATTGTCTAAGGTATATTTTATTGAACAAGGGTTTACAAAAACTGAGATTGGGTTTGTCGCATCAGCTCTAGGGATGGCATATGGAATTAGTAAATTTGTTATGGGAAATTTATCTGATAGATCTAACCCAAGATATTTCTTAGCAATAGGTCTTATATTGTCAGGAATAACAAATTTATTTTTACCAAATGCAACAAACATTGGGTTTATGTTTATATTAATGTTACTTAATGGATGGTTCCAAGGTATGGGATGGCCTCCATGTGGAAGAATAATGACTCACTGGTTTTCAGATAGTGAACGTGGAGTAAAGATGTCTATATGGAATACGGCACATAATATTGGCGGCGGATTTATAGCAACTGTTGTGTTAGTTGGTGTATCTCTATTTGGAACATGGAAAGGTACTTTTTACCTACCAGCAATTATAGCAATTTTAGGTGGAGTAGGATATATGATATTTGCAAGAGATACTCCACAGTCTGTTGGATTACCTCCAATTGAAGAATTTAAAAATGATTATCCAGAATTTGAAGTAGAAGTTGAAGACGCTGAAGCAGAGCTTAGTTCAAAAGAGATATTATTTAAATATGTATTAAATAATAAATTCTTATGGTGTATAGCCTTAGCAAACGTTTTTGTGTATTTGGTTAGATATGGAGTTATAAATTGGGTTCCTACGTATTTACAAGAAGTTAGAAACTTTAATCCAGAAGATTCATCTATAGCATTTGCATTATTTGAATATGCAGCAATTCCTGGAACTATAATAGTTGGTTGGATTAGTGACCGTATTTTCCATGGTAGACGTGCTCCAATAGGAATAATATGCATGGTTGGAGTTACAATAGCAACAGCTGTATATTGGAAGAGTACAACTCCATTTGCTATTAACTGCGCATTAGCATCAATTGGTGCATTAATATATGGGCCTGTTATGCTAATTGGTGTAAGTGCTCTAGATCTTGTACCAAAGAAAGCAGCAGGAACAGCAGCTGGATTTACAGGATTATTCGGATATATGGGTGGACAAGTTTTAGCTGAAATGGCAATGGGTTCTGTAGTAGATAAATTTGGTTGGGACGGAGGATTTATTATGTTACTTATTTCTTCAGTTCTAGCAATATTCTTTTTGTCATTTACATGGAATACTCACAATATAAAAAATAAAGTAAATGCTTAAAATTTAAATAATTATAAAAAAGTTAGGATAATTTATCCTAACTTTTTTTATAAATCAATCCAAGTAGAACTGCTTGTATATATAAATTAATTTCTATAAAATACAAAACCCCGACTATAATAAAACTACTCACCAAACCCCACCTCATTATACTAATTTAACATATCTATTTTTTATAGCATCAAATGCAGCAGGAGGTGGCTGAACTATTAGGTGTTGCACTTACAATAGGACTTGCACATGTTGTTGGAGTAAATACAGATATAATATAAGGTTTGATTAAATGGAACCTTTGACAAGGGTACAGTATAAATATATAATAAGTAACAATAACCTTCGTATAAGTTCAATAATATGGGTTGAGCGTCTCTACCATACTACCGCAAATAGTATGACTATGAAGAATCTATAGTCCATGAAGGTTAAATATTTATAGAAGGTGGATTACTTTAATGAACAAAGAAATCTTTACACAAAACATCAGAGCAGCAGCAAAACATGAAATATGTGATTTAGTTATTAAAAATATAAAAATTATAGATGTATTTCAAAACGATATATTTACTAGTGATGTAGCTATAAAAAATGGTTATATTGTAGGAATTGGAAGTTATGATGGAAAAACAATTATAGATGGTACTAATAAATATATATGTCCAGGTCTTATTGATGCTCATGCCCATATAGAGTCTTCTTTAACAACACCAAATGAATACTATAAAGGGGCACTTATTCATGGAATAACTTCAGTGATTACAGATCCTCATGAAATAGCAAATGTTTTAGGTATTAAAGGAATAAAGCTTATGATGAATTTAAGTGAAAATCTTCCTTTGGATTTTTATTTTATGCTATCTTCATGTGTTCCAGCAACTAGCTTTGAAAGTAGTGGGGCAAAGTTAGAAAGTAATGATTTATTACCTTTATATAGCGATAATAGAGTTTTAGGTCTAGCTGAAGTTATGAGCTATCCAGCTGTATTAAATTGTGAAGAAAACATGATTAATAAAATATGGGATGCAAAAGAAAAAGGATTAGTAATAGATGGTCATGGAGCAGGGTTTGATGAAACTATGATTAATGCCTATACTACAGCTAACATTACAACAGATCATGAATGCCATAATAAAGAGGAAGTTATAGATAGATTAAGAAGAGGGATGTATGTACTTATAAGAGAGGGAACTGTTGCAAAAAATCTTAGAGAGTTAATAAAAGCTACTAGTATAGCTAATTCTAGAAGAGTTTGTTTTTGTACAGATGATAAACATATAGATGATTTAATAAAAAATGGCAGTGTGGATAATTCAATTAAGATGGCTATTAAATATGGGTTAAGACCAGAAATGGCTATACAAATGGCTACATTAAATACAGCAGAGTGTTATAATTTAAAAAATAAAGGTGCTATTGCACCAGGATTTATAGCTGACTTCATAATATTAGATGATTTGGAGAGCTTTAAGATAAATTCTGTTTATAAAAATGGACAGTTAGTAGTAAAAGATAATAAGCTTTTAAATGAAGTTAGAAAAGATAATTATATATTTAATACAGAAAACAGTATTAATATTGCAGATATAAATAAAGAAAATTTAAAAATTGATTTGAAGGATAAAAATAAATTAAATGTTATTGAAATTATACCAAATAAACTGGAGAGCAATCATTTAAAAATAAGCATTGATGAACTAGATTATAATGAAGAATTTATTTCTAATATAGAAAAAGATTTAATTAAAATAGCAGTTATAGAACGTCATAAAGGTAGCAAAAATATTGGATTAGGTATTATTAATGGCCTAGGGATAAAGGAAGGTGCAATAGCAACTACTATAGCACATGATTCTCATAATATTATTGTCAGTGGATGTTCTGATGAAGATATGATTTTTGCAGTAAATGAACTTCAAAAGATAGGTGGAGGGATAATAGTAGTTAAAAATGATAAGGTATTGGCTTCTATACAACTTGAAATTGGGGGACTTATGACAGGAAGAAATTCACAAGAAGTTATTAATGACCTTAATAAATTGCATAAAGCTGTAAATGAAATAGCACCTAATATAAATTTCAATCCATTTTTGACTTTATCTTTCTTGTCATTACCTGTAATTCCAAATTTGAAAATAACTGATAAAGGTTTATTTGATGTTACTAAATTTGATTTTATAGAGGTTGTAGAATAATAAGATAACATGAAAATAAATCTTGAAAGCATAGTTGTAGTTTCTATTATGTTTTGTGTTAGCAAAAAAATTGAAAGAAAAAAATATATAATATAAGCTCGGCTCTAATAGAGTCGAGTTTTTTTATATAAAAATTTTATTTTATAGTTGACTTTTTTGTAATATATGAATACTATATTGATATACGATATATCGATAGGTGATATATTATATGACGATAGAACATAAGACGATATATCAAATTTATATAAATTAGTAAGGAGGATAAATATGAATGAAAAGATAATTAGAAAATACATTCCATTAACAGAGGCAACTTATTACATTCTCCTATCTATGGTAGAACCTATACATGGATATAAGTTAATGCAAAATGTAGAAGAAATGACAAGTGGGAAGGTTAAATTAGGTCCAGGAACTTTGTATGGAGCTACGAGTAAGTTAGTAAAAGATGAGATAATAGAACAGGTAATAACAGAAGATGAAAGAAGAAAAAGCTATAAACTAACAAACCTAGGAAAAGAAATTTTAAAACTAGAATATGAAAGATTAAATTTATTAGTAGAGAATGGTAAAGAAATAATAAATAATTTGGAGGTTTAGCTAATGGAGGGCTATAAGAAAGTATTTAAAATATTTTTAGTAGGTCAAGAAGAAAAAGAAACTGCATGGCTATCAAAAATGTCTAAGGAAGGGTATCACCTAGTAAATATAAAATTTGCAACTTACTATACATTTAAGAAAGGAGAGCCTAAGAACTACACATATTTTATAGATTTAAAAGAAACGTGTAATTTAGATGAGGATGAATATAAGCTTATGTATTCAGATTCGGGTCTTGATTATATAGACAATAGCAATGGTTATTATTACTTTAAGGCAGAGAATAGAGTAGAAACAGATATAATAATAGAAAGTGAACAAGGAAGATATTTAGGGCGATTAAATTCTCAGAAAAAAGTAGTATTGATTGCAGGTATAATGAATATTTTTATCTTTGGAGGAAATTTATTCCATTATATAAGTGCAGATGTATCCTACTATTGGACAGCATATTTAAATTTAGCAGTTGGTTTAGTTTGTTTATTTGCATATTTTGGAGTAAAGTCGAAGATAAAACAATTGAAAGAAAGTGAAGTTATTCAACCTTATAAAACTAAACTTAAGGACTGGAATTCGTTATACGCAATAAGTATTATTTGTATAATCTTTGTAATTATATATAGCATTATAGTGGTAATAGAGAGTTTTATATAAATAAAATGGGTTGCCATCAAGTTATAACATATACATGATAAATAATGAGAAACAGAGAGTAGGATTTTTAGGTTAATAAAACTGATGGATAATAATTATAAAAATATTTAAGGAATAGCTAAATAGTGGTATTTTTTACCACTATTTTTAAATTGTAAGGATATTATATTTAATTCAAATATATAGAAAAAGTATATTTGTTATAAGAAATATGAATTATGTTGGAATAAAAAGCAAACCGCTTTAAAACGGTTTGTTTTTGTGATATATATAAATTGCAAATATTTGCTCTTTATCATCAAAGAAAGCTATTTTATAGTACTCTGTATCTTTTGTATTATATACATTAAATTTAGCATCAAAGTAGCCAACAATAGAGTCATTCTTATGTTCTGTTTTTTTACCTGAAAAATCCAAACAGTCATAACTATTATTTTTGTCATCTATTAATTTTACATCATCAAAGTTTATATCGATATCGCCCTTAATGAATACGGGCACAATTATTTGCTTTTTATCTTGAAGTAGACTCATGTTTTTTATAGAAATATCTCCATTTAACGCTAACTCATAAGTATCAGTCTTATAAGAAGAATTTGAGTTGCTTACAACTTCTTCCTTATAGATAACTTTACTAATTCCAAAAAAAACTAATAATACCACGAACAAATACACTACCATATTACCCAATAATGATTTAAAACTTGTTTTTTTTATTTTAGCTAACAATAATATACCAATTGAAGCTATAATTAACGAATATACTGTTGTTATATGAAATCCCGATTGATTATCTGTCCATGATTTTAGACCTAATGTGTTTAAAATTTCATCTCCAAAGCAAAATCCATTACTAAAAGTTACACCAAAATATATACCAAATATTATTATTAAATGTGGTATTGTATTCTTTAAATTATATTTCATAATGAAATCCCCCCCATACTTATTATATATATATTTCTAATAGCTTCCTTTATTATTTCAAAAATAAGAATATTATATATTAAAACAGTACCTTAATAATGTAAGCAATTATAATAAATGAACCTAAAATTATAGATACTATTCCTAAAGTTTTATTTCCGTTGTGAGTTCCTTTTGAATCTATGAGTTGTGACATTTTAATTTGATTTAAACCACTAAATAATTGAGTAAATCCCAAAACTAACATCACCGTATCAATGCTCACGTAATTGGCGAAGTAAAGAACTGCCGAACTAATTGTAAATATGCCAAAGATAATGCTTATTACAGAATATATTTTATTGTTCCTCATATTAAATCCCCCTAAAATTATTTGTATTTTTATATTATACTATATAATATATTTTTAAAGCATAATTTCATGATTATGCAGTAGAATTTGTTGCTTTCTTTGGTGGGATTTTATACATAGTTGTGTAAGGTGGTATGTCAAGTAATTCTCGACTAACTTGACATATATAGTTAAATTAAAATTATAAAGTTAACCTATCATATTTTAGAAAAAAAGTCATAAAAGCTTAACATAAGCTTTGGTATTACCGAAGTTGAAGTATATTTGGTGAAAAAATTCGTAAAAACGAAGCTAGGTCTAGAGTGATATAATAAAAATAGTTTGACATAAAACCATTTCTATTATATGATTAGTTTGTCGTAAAACTAATCGAAGCACTTGGAGGAAATTCATGAAATATAATGATGGAAAATATATAGGGATAGCAAAAGGATATGGTGGAAATATAGAACTTGAAGTTGATATAGTAAATGGTTATATAAAAAATATAAATATCATAAATCACAATGAAACTAATATTATATCAGACCCAGCATTTGAGCATATCATAAAAAACATAATAAAAGAAAATACGATACTAGTTCCTAATGTTTCTGGATGTTCAATAAGTTCAAGAGGAATTAGAAATGCTGTAAAAAATGCATTGGTAAAATCAGGTTCGGATGAAATGCAATTAAATGAATTAGTATTAGAATCTGAGACACTTGAAAAAATAATTTCTAGCAAAGTAAATAAAATAAGAGACAACCAAACTTATGATGTAGTAATAGTTGGAAGTGGAGGAGCTGGATTATCAGCCGCAATATCAGCTGCAAGTAATGGAGCTAAGGTAGTAGTCTTAGAAAAAAGGAACACTTTAGGTGGAAATACGCTAGTATCAATGGGTGGGGTGAATATTCCAGGTAATGATGCACAAATAGATACAAGTGTACAAGATAGTAAAGAAAGTTTCTATGAGGATATAATAATCGGTGGAGATAAAGAAAATGATGTAAATCAAGTTAATATACTTGTTGAAAATGTACTAGAAACATATAAATGGTTAAAAGAATTTGTAGAAGTCGAATTTAAAGATAAAAAACTTATACACTTTGGTGGTCATAAAGTACCAAGAGCAGCTGTATTTAAAGGTAAATATGCAATCGAGCTTATAAATAAATTAAGAGAAAAAGCATTATCTCTCGGGGTAGTAATATTAAATGGAGTAGATTGTAAATCATTAATTAGTGATGAAGACAGTAGAGTAGTTGGAGTAAAGGCATTAGCAGATAAGAAAGAAGTTACCTTTAATGCTAAGTTTGGAGTTATACTTGCAACAGGTGGATTTAGTGGTAATGTAGAAATGAGAAAAAAATATGATCCTAGCTTAGATGAAAGATATAAAACTACTAATGTTAGTGGAATTACAGGACAAGGTCATGTAATGTGTGAAGAAGTAGGAGCGAAGTTTGTTCATATGAATTATATTCAAACATTCCCTATATGTAATCCTAATACTGGAGAACTTTCGCATGTTGGAGGATCTAGATTTGATGGTGCTATATTAGTAAATAAAGAAGGTAGAAGATTCGTAGAAGAATTAGAAAGAAGAGATGTTGTTTCGGAAGGAATATTAAACCAAGACAATAATGTTGCTTACTTAATATGGGGACAAGAGGTTGAGAGTATAAACTCTGGAGTACAATCAAATAACTCAGAAGTAAATAGACTAAACAAAGATAATTTATTCCAACAGTTTGATAGCATAGAAGAAGGAAGTAAGCATTTCAATATAAATGAAGAAAATTTAAAAAACACTATAATACAATATAATAAGTATGTAGAACAAGGCAAAGATGAAGATTTTAATAGAAGATGAAGTTTGAAAAAGATAAAAGAAGGACCATACTACATACAAGTAGTTGCACCTGCAGTACATCATACTATGGGTGGTGTTAAAATAAATGATAAAAATGAAGTTCAAAATGAAAATGGAGATATAATAAAAGGATTATATGCAGCTGGCGAAATAGTTGGAGGCACGCACGGTACTAATAGATTAGGAGGGAATGCTATTACTGAAATATTAGTATTTGGAAAAAGGGCTGGAGAAAGCATAGTTAAAACTAATTCAACAAAAGGAGAAATAATATAATGACAAATTTAGATTTTATATACAAGCGTAAAAGTGTAAGACAGTTTAAAGATACGGTGGTTCCAAAAGAAGATATACTTGAACTATTAAAGGCGGCAACTTATGCACCATCTCCAAAACATCAACAAAATTGGCACTTTGTTGTACTTCAAAATAAAGATATAATAAATGAAATGGCAGATATAGTAACGAAAAGCCATGAAAATATAGGACAACTTGCAAAGAACGAAAAAGATTTCAAACAACATATGAGTGTAATAAAATACTATACATGCTTCAAAGATGCACCAGTAGTAGTTTTAGTATATTCATGTGAATATAAAATGATAGAATATAAGATATTAAAGCAAAATAATGCACCTCAAGAAGCGCTAGATGTTTTAGTATCATCTCAATCAGCAGCTCAAGGTATAGGTGCGGCTGTAGAAAACTTCTTACTAGCTGCAGCTGAAATGGGTTATGGAACTTGTTATATGACAGGACCAACTCATGCTAAGAGTGAAATAGAAAAGCTAATAGGATTTGAAAAGCAAGGATATGAATTAATGTCTATGATTTCATTAGGTGTTGCCAAGGAAAAAACTCCTGCTCAACCACCTCGTAAACCATTAGAAGACGTTGTAACATTTATAGATTAATACTTATAAAAGGGCTACCGTATTAGAGTAGCCCTTTTATAATATATATAATTTTTAATTATTTGCATTTTTAAAGTTAGAGCTAAGTTTTCTTAGGAGTCTAAGAAATTCTTTTTTTTCATCTTCTGTAAAATTACTATATGCAGTTTCTTTAACCTGAGAAGATATAAAATTAAAACTACCTTCTATATCTCTTGATTTTTGAGTTAAACCTATATAAGTAACACGTTTATCCTTCGTACACTTTTCTTTTTCAACATATCCTAAAGTTATAAGTTTATTTACTAAAGATGTAACTGTGGATTTATCTTTACCTATTTTTTTTGTAATTTCTTTCATGGTAAGTTTTTTATCACTTTCATAAAGCGCTGTTAGGATATTACCGTGTGTTGGTATTAAACCATCTAATTTATTTTCTTTTAATTTATTTTCTATAAATTTTATCATATTAGCTTTAGTTCTGCTAACAAAATAAATAATATATTTGTCGTTCATTGTAATCCTCCAATCTAGGTGAAGTAAAATAATATTTATCTATATGATAACATATTTATAAACAAATATATAACTATATAATATAAAAATTTCATATACCTATAGTCACGATATAGCTATTAGTCAGGATATAGCTATGATTAATCTTACTAAATCAAGGGGACATAATAGAGTTTCTGCCTTGGTGCATTATGGTATAAAACCAAATAAATAAATAATTTAAACTTGATAATAATAAATTATTGTAGTAAAATAGTTTTACGTCAAACTATTTAAAGTTTGACGTAAAACTATTTAAAGAAAGGATACACCTTAATGAAAAAATTATTTGAAAGTACGAAATTAAATGGAATGAATATAAAAAATAGATTTGTAAGAGGTGCAACTTGGGAAAACAAGACTACAGAAGATGGTCATATGACAGAAGAATTATATGGAATATACGAAGAACTTGCACAAAATGAAGTAGGTATGATAATAACTGGATACGCTAATGTAGTAAAAGAAGAACAACCAAATGCAGGAATGATGGGAATATATGATGATTCATTTATAGAAGAGTACAAAAAACTAACAGATTTAGTGCATAAGTATGATTCAAGAATCATATTACAAGTGGCCTATGGAGGAACTAAAACTACATATAATGTAGGTGAACGTATAATATTTGCTCCAAGTTCAGTTGCAGAAAAAGCAAGTAACACAATGGGAAAAGAAATGACTAAGGAAGAAATAAACTATATAATTGAAGCTTTTGCAAAATCAGCTCAAAGAGCTAAAGAAAGTGGATTTGATGGAATTGAAATTCATGCAGCTCATACTTATTTAATTAACCAATTTTTAAGCCCGTACTACAATAGAAGAACGGATGAATATGGTGGAAATCTAGAAAATAGAATGAGATTCTTAAAAGAAATATATTTTGCAATGAGAGAAAAGGTAGGAGACAATTATCCTATAATTGTAAAGATAACGGCAACAGAGTTCTTTGAAGGAGGACAAAGCTTTGAAGATACTAGAGTTATATGTAAAGAACTAGAAAGAATTGGCGTGGATGCAATAGACCTTTCAGGAAATATTCATGGTAAGGCTAAAGGAATGGTTGGTCAAGAATTTGATGGTTATAAAATAGAAAATGAAGGATATTTCTATCAATATGGAAATGTAATAGGTGAAGAGATAAATATACCAGTTATGACAGTTGGTGGATTAAGTGATATTAGCAAAATAGATGAGATACTTAAAAATACTAATATAGAGTACTTCGCAGTGTCAAGACCACTACTTGCAGAACCTAATCTAATAAAGAGATGGAAAGACGGAGATACAACTAAAGCTAAATGTGTAAGATGTTCAAAGTGTAGAACTGCTACAGGTAATTATTGTGTGATTTTTAATAGATAAAAAAATAGCTACTCATATTATATGTATAATATGAGTAGCTATTTTTTACCCCGTTAAATACTATATTATCAGAAAATTCGATAAAATAAAAGACTTTAATTGTAATAATTTTCTAGGTATAATTGGTTTATAAAACTAATTATATACATCAAGGAAATGAAAATACAGCAGATGTTTATTACTTCCATCCAAGTGGATATATGGAGTTAATATAAAAATAATTGTAATAAGTGGAGGAACTCAATATGAAGATGATGATAGTTTCAAAGAAAACAATTATAACAGATGGAATTAAAGAAAAAATTGAAAGTACACTATTAAGATTAGAAAAGTATATTAATGATGATACCGAAGTAAAAATAAAAATAGATGTTAAAAAGAAACACCAAAAAATAGAAGTTACAATATTTGCTAAAGATGGTGTAATAATAAGAGCTGAAGAATCAACAGAAGATTTATATTCAGCAATTGACTTAGTATATGATAAGCTATATAAACAATTAAGAAAATATAAAACACAATTAATAAAAAGAAATAAGAAAAATGAAAGTATTAGATTTGACAATATAGAAGAATATGTAGCATGTGATACTGATGATAATGATATAAAAAGAAGAAAAGTATTTAAAATAGATCCACCTATGACTGAAGAAGAAGCAATCATGCAAATGGATTTACTAGGACATAACTTCTTTGTATTTAGAGACTTAAAAACACAAGAAATAAACATAGTGTATAAGCGACATGATGGATATGGTATCATTGAACAAGTATAATAGATTATAAAAGGACTGTTTTCTTTACAGTCCTTTTTTGTTGGCAACTATTGTTTATAGACATACCTATCATATTTTGAAAAAAGGCATAAAAGTTAGTTAAATATAAGTAATTGTAATGAATTATATTTAAATGTATTTTTACGAAATAGTATTTAATTTACTTTAATTCATAATAAGGTTAAAATTTAATTAAAGTAGATTGTTAATATAAATTTCGAATTAAAAAAAGGATAGGATAAGATTATGATAGAAAATAATATATGTCCAAAATGTGGATGTGTAGAAATAGGCCAAGGAAAACAAATAGGTAATGGGAGAATGTTCCCTATCGACAATTTGCTTATGGCATTTGGTTCAAATATAATAGCTGATATATGTACTGAATGTGGATATATAATAGAAATGCGAGTAGAGAAACCAAAGAAATTTAAATAGTATATCTTACATCACAATAGTTATATATTGAGAGTTAGGATTATAAAAAGGGGTATTTTATTAAAATAGAAATAAGTGAATGGAATAAAAGTCGAAAAATACTAACGATAGTTGTGGGTTTTATATTTCTTCTTGATAGAATGATCACCTCATTTGGAAATATAAATATTTCAGGTATAGGATGTATCGCTACGGGAAATCCGACCAAATTGACGACTCGTGGTTAAAATAAAAAAGATATTATTGAATAATAAATAAATCAGGAGGAATAAAAATGGACATAAGACACGAAAGACCTTCAGCGAAGGAATATATCGATTTAAGAATAAAAACTAATATGGGAGAAAAGAAATTACTAAATACTGAGATAGCCTTAGTAAATTCAGTTTTTATAGTTTCTATATGGGAAGATGACAAACTAATTGGATTTGGAAGAATTATAGGAGATAAAGGAATAAGTTATGCAGTTTCTGATATTATGGTAGATCCAGATTATCAAGGTAAGGGTATAGGAAAAGCTATTATGAAAGAAATTGATGATTATTTAGAAGCAAATACAGACGAAGATGCTTATATTATTTTACTTGCCAAAAAACCAGCAGATAAGTTGTACTCTAAGTTTAATTTTAGATATGCAGAGTCTGAATCTTGTGGTATGAGAAGGAAACGAACAAAGAAATAATGATTTATAAAATGTTAAAATATTACTCTAAATTTATACTATAATTTAATTAGTGATATATATTTTCATTTGATATTATTCTTTAATATCGTGTATTTTACTAATATTGAGAGGTGTTATAATGAAAATTGCAATACTTGGTTATAGCGGAAGTGGAAAATCAACACTTGCTAGGCACCTTGCAGGATATTATAAGATACCTGTTTTATTTCTTGATACAGTAAATTTTTTACCTAATTGGTGTGAACGTGATAGGGATGAAGGACGTTTAATAGTGTGGAATTTTATACAAAATGACTCTTGGGTAGTTGAGGGGAATTATGAGCATTTTTTTCAAAGAGAACGATTAGAACAAGCCGATAAAATAATTTTCATGAATTTTCCTCGCAGAGTTTGTATCTATAGAGCTTTCAAGCGATATTTAAAGTACAAAAATACAACTCGTGAAGATATGGCTAAGGGATGTATAGAGAAAATGGACTTAGAATTTATCTGGTGGATTCTTCATGAAGGGCGTACTAAAAAAAGGCGCAACCATTATAAACAAATAGAAAGAGATTTCAAAAATAAAATAGTAATTTTGAAAAAGCCAAAAGAGGTTGATTTATATTTACAAAAAATAGTCAAACCATAAAACATAGCATTTACTAGACAAGTAGAAAAATGATATAGATTATTTGAAAATCATCAAGACTATAGTAACATTAAAATTGGAAATAGTTTGAAAATTTAATGCTGCTGCTAAGCCTAAAAGAGAGAATTTAGAGGATTTTTATAGAAGGGAGTAAATAATATGGGTAAAGTAGATAGAGATAGTATAAGCAAAAAATTTAATGGCGTAGCACTTATTGGAATTAAAAATGAGATTCAAGATATTATTGTGAATGGGTATGATGATTTTGAACATGGTATTATTCATACAGAGGATTCTAATTTTTGGATATGTTCAATTTCTAAGATGTTTACTTCTATTGCTATTAATCAATTATGTGAGAAGGGTATTTTAAGTAAGGATGATTTACTAAGTAAATATATACCCGAGTACTTTAAAGAACATGAGATTAGACTATATCATCTTCTTACACATACTTCTGGAATTCCAAACTTTATTATGTATAAGAAGGAAATTGAATGGGGAAAACATCATACCTCAGATTATATACTAAGTGTAGTAGATAAGAAACCACTTAAGTTTAAACCAGGTAGTAAGTGGAGTTACTGTAATACAGGTTACTATTTATTAGCTTTAATTGTAGAAAAAATAACAGATATGAAGTATGAGGATTATATTCAAAAATATGTATTTGATGTGGCACAAATGAGTAATTCCTCATTTGCTACAAAACAGGAAATAAATATAGTAAAATCTCATATAAAAAATGTTTGCTGTTCTGATTTTAATCCTAGCATGTTATTTGGTGCAGGGGATATTGTATCAAATGTAAAAGACCTTTATAGCTTTGGAAAGGCTCTTATAGATGGTGTATTAGTAACTAAAGACACGTTAAGAAAAATGTCTACACCAGTATTTAAAGAAAAAAAGATAAAATATGGAGAAGGACTGTTTTTAAGTAATCATTTTGAGACACCTATGATTGGACATTCTGGTTCTATCCCAATAGGATATTCAACTCAATTAAGTATTTATCCTGAACAAGAAATAATCAGTGTAGTATTAACTAATAATAGAAAGATACTTCATCCATTAACTTATGTTGATGCCAATGGTAAATACATTGATTCATGCTTAGCAGAGCAAATTTTTGATAAGAAGATAGGGATAATCAAAAAAGCTTATATATAATTTAGGTAGATATTAATAAATGTGACAATGATAAGGTTCTAATATTGCAGGTAGCCACTTAATGGTTTATGGTATTATAGTATCCTTTCTAGTGTTAAGTTTATTTCGGTATCATTGAATAAATATAATAGATTATAAAAAGGACTGTTTTCTTTACAGTCCTTTTTTTGTTGGCAACTATTCTTTATAGGCATACCTAGCATATTTTTTTTGCCATAATTGAAATTTTGACTGTTCTTGAGAATTTAATTAGTATCTTCTTAAATATTATATGCTTTATACCATTAATCATCTTAATATTATCATCAAAAATTAATAAAAAATTTGGAATTAAAAATAACTAGCTTTAAAATTTTAGTTAGATATATTAAGCAAATAAAAAGCCATCAAAATGTAAATAAA
This sequence comes from Romboutsia sp., assembly GCF_056995035.1. Classification (NCBI taxonomy): domain Bacteria; kingdom Bacillati; phylum Bacillota; class Clostridia; order Peptostreptococcales; family Peptostreptococcaceae; genus Romboutsia; species Romboutsia sp. The sequence continues at coordinate 98,547 of NZ_JBXKIW010000074.1, forward strand.
TGGATTTAAAGTCATTTTTTACTAGATATATTTAAATATGATTTACTTCAATTATTACTACAGTTATAATTGAACTATAGTTCACAATTGTTAACTATATAATTAAAGTTGGAAAAATGAAGTAGATTATATATTATAATATTTATTAGATTAGGGGAGAGTTAAGATGGAGTTTAAGTTTGAAATAACAGAAGACGATTATATTCAGTTTAATTTATATCATGTTGAGAATTCGCCAGCACATAAAAAAACTTGTAATTTCCTTAGATATGCAATACCTGTATTGTTCTCTGTACCTATATACTATATAGGTCAAAATTTGTTTAAACAACCAAGGGTTTATTGGATTATTATTGCTATATTATTTGCAATAGTATGGATTGTTACTTACCCAAAACAATACAGAAACTTAGTAAAAAGACAAACTAAAAAAATATTGGATGAAGGTGATAACTCATCAATATTTGGTAAAAAGACTATAATATTGAATGAAAATGATATAAAAGTATTTAGTGAATTTACATCTGAAATAATATCAAAGAAAAGTGTAAAAGATGTAAAAGTTTACGATGATATGATACTTATTTATATAAGTGGTTTTATGGCTCAAATAGTGCCAACTAGATATTTAGACGAAGAGTCACAGAAGAATTTTATAAAAGAATTAGGTATATTATAAATAAGTAATTAAGTTTTATGGTTAACAATATTATTAAAATACGAACTGAGAGAGCAATAACATTAAAAAGGGAGATTTACATGAAATTTGAAATGAGTAAATGGAATATATTTATAAAGATAGCTGCTATTGTAGCTTTTGTTGTATCATTACTTGGTTTATTTACAGATATAACTATCCCAGGATTAGCTCTTATTGCTTTAGGATTAACTTTATTTGGTTCAGGATTGAGAGAACTTAATACTTTTAAAGAAAATAAGGAGAAAGTTACATTAATACTAGGAACACTTCTTGTAGCCACTGGAGTCTTTTGTTGGGATGTTGGAATTGGACAGATAATTGCATTTTTACTTTAACTAAATTGTAATTAATTTATCAAATAGCCTATAAATAGGCCATTTATTATGTTCAATAAAACATTAAATTATAAATATATTTTATAGGGGGGATAGATAAATGGAGAGTGTTAAACCACTGATAGGTATATCATGGAGCAATTTAATAATATGTATTTTAGTTATAATTGCGGTTTATTACCTAGGTGTAAAAATCATAAAAAATATATTCAAAAAATAATTAATTAAGTATCTTTACAAAAATAAACTCTAGAAATAGAATTCATTTACAATCCAAGTTGAATATACTGTACTATATAAATAAGATAGTAAAAAATAGTATTTTAAGGGTGGAGTTTGATGGAAAATAAAAAATATAAAAATTGGTTGAAGATAATAATAGGTTTAGCAGTAATTAGTATAGTTATAGCAGTAGCGTATATTTATAGTAATCATTTAGATAGTGAAATATCAGGTATAAAAATGGAAGATAAATTAGAAGTAAGTATTCCTAAGTATTTAGATTTTGAAGAAATAAAGACTAATGATTCTTTGATAGAAAAAGATAGTAAGCACAAATATTCTCAGGTCAAAGTTAAAAACATATCAGATGAAACTATATATGATATATCCATAGACCTTAAACAACAAGCTACTAATGAAAGTGATACCTATATCGTTCCATCATATAACATATATATACTAAAGCCTGGAGAAACAGCTTTGTTAAGTACACAGCATGAAAATACAAAAGATGATAATATGCTTAGAGTTGCGAGCTACCATTATACGGACACTCAAGGAAATTCATTTACAGTAAATAGAGAATCTGTTTTTAATCCTTCTCAACCAAAGAATACCCCTAAAGGGATACTTACAGTTGATGCAGACGAGACCTTTCAATGTAAAAAAATCACAGATGAAATAAGAAGGATAGATATCAAGGATACTAGAATTATAAAAAAGGATGAGGCGCAATATTTAGAGGTTGATGTTGAAAATGTATCTGATAAAAATATACAAAGTGGAAATATAAATTTTGTAGAATCTTATAATGGTAATATCATAGGAAATTTAATCGGGGATACAGGTGAATTGAAGCCTAATCAAATCAAAACAGTGAGAGTTGATTATAAAAATGATGTAGAAATTAAACTTATAGGATATGACTATGAAATATATGACAGTGAAAGTAAAGTTACTTATCTATATGATGTATTTTTAGAGGAAGGACTATATAGAACTTATGACTATAAAGATTTAACTGATTCAAACAATAAAAATGTGATTATAAGTATTTCAAATTTGATTGTAATTTTTATATTTTGGATAATTAAAATTATAGTTGAAAAATTAAAAGAAAAGGGTGTTTCTGAAAACAATGAAGCTTATATAAAGCGTGCCAAATATTTAAATATATTAAAAATTGCAATCTTTATATTGTATACAATATGTATGTTAATATACATTGAATTTTTCATTTAATATATAATTAATAAAATGGTTTTGCAAGGAGGATGAGATGTATTTTATGAGGAAAGAATTGAAAAATAAGTTGAAAATTTTCTTATTAAGGCTTATTAGTATAATCTTCGTTCCAATATTCTCTTTAATACCTAATGATAAAAAAAATCTTATAGTAGATTCATTTCCAAATGAATTTTCAAAAATATTAGCGATAATAATTTTTGTAATATTTATTACCTCATGGTTTATAGCTATTTCTAAAATAATTTATGGAATAGAACAAGAAAAATAAGTAAATTAATAATAGTATATTTATAGATGAAAAATAAAATAAGGGATAACTATTAATGAATAGATTTGCGAGACAAAAAAGCATAGATGAATTATTAAAATCTAAAAAAGAAAATATCATAAAAAAGAGTTAGAAACAAAAGAATGATAGAATTTTTCGGAGGAAATGCCAATTATAGATAATAAATTCATAGTAAAAGTAAATTACAGAATATGTTAGATATAAAAGAAAAAAGATGGGTAAGATGCCCATCTTAAAGTGTATAACATTCTTACTTTGGGGAAAGTAGAATATAGACTAAAAAGTTAACATTTTTAGTCAAAATAGAAATAAAAAAGTCAGAAGACCAAAAAGTCTTCTGACTATATACAGATATTTTCAAATATCTAAATTTCTATTAAATATGTACTTCTTAATATTAAGTATAGGATACAGTAATATATAAGTCAACAAAAAAATTATAAAAAATAACATATCATATCTAAAGATAAAAGTGTTCTCGGCTATTAAATAAAAATTTTTATAAAGTACTTTAATATCTCATAGCGCATTAATTTCCTATACTTGTATCAAGAAGTGAACAAACTTCTAAAAAATTTAAAGGGGGAATTCAAATGGCAGTAGTAGTAACTAAAAATCCATCTGGATTAAAAATGAGATTTGATTGTGGAAAGGATGAAGTGACAGGTAAAACTATAACAAGTAGCAAAACTTACTCACAGGTAAGACCTGACGCCACAGATCAAGAAGTATTTGATGTAGGATCGGCAATAGCATCACTTCAAATAAATACCTTGTTAGAAGTAGCAAAAATTGATAATTCAACATTATCACTATAAAAATCAGATTTAATAATAGCACCAACTATATATATGTAACATACGTTTAGCTACATCCATTGCTTTAAATTAAAATTATAAGGGGGTAACATTTATGGAAATGAAGAAAAGATTATTAATGAATTTCAAAACTATAGGTGATAAAAAGATAGCTATATCAGTAGATTCACCTAAAGAGGATTTAACAGAGACACAGATAAAATCAGTTATGAATCTTATACTTTCAAAGAATATATTTGAACCTGGTGGTGAAGGTTTCGCTGCTTTAGTGGATGCAAAGATTGTTCAAACTGATACTACTGAATATGACTTAGCACTATAATCATAAGATATGGATTCTAATATACAAACTCTAATAGCTAATGTAGGTTTTCCTATAGCCATATCAATGTATTTATTGATAAGAATAGAAGGTAAACTTTCAGTTCTTACTGATAGTATTAATGAATTATCTAAAAACATCTTAAATATGAAGTAATCTAGAGGGGGTGCGTAGCACTCCCTTAAATTATTTACCATATAATTCTTCATTATTTATTTATTATAAAAACATCAAAATTAAAAACTTCTATTTCATTAAAGTCTATCATTAATTCATAATTACCATTTTTATCTATTGTATTAGTTGAAATTATATTTTATTCTAGCGTTTTAGTATCGTTGTATATATATTCCTCTGTAGAATTATCTTTTGACATTATTGTAATAGGGTAATTTGTATCAGTTTCTATTTTCAAATATTGACCTTCTTTTAAATCAATATTTTACAAGTTAATAAAGTAATCTTAAGAATACAGTTTTTAGAATAAATAATGATGAATCGTATCATAAATAGAGGAGGTCATTACTTAGATAGAGTCAATAAAGCTAAAGCTTGATAACTATTAATTTCAATGATATACTTACCTAAGTAACTATTACCTAGGTAAACAATTGGAGGTGAAATGAAAATGAATCTATACGGTCATAAAGTAAATCAACTAGCTCGATATTTTAATAAAAAGTTAAATGAAAAAATTTCTCCTCTTGGATTATATACTTCACAATGTGGAATTGTAACATACTTATATGAAAAAAAGCAGTGTACACAAGTTGAATTAAGTAAGTACCTATGTGTAGAGCCGCCAACGATTACTAGGACATTAACTAGGATGGAAAAAATGGGATGGGTAGTACGTCAAGAAGGAAAGGATAAACGTGAAAGATATCTAACATTAACTGAAAAAGCTTATGAGATGTTTCCAAAGTTTCATGAAGCTTTTAGTAATGTGGAAACAAATGCTCTAAAAGATATTACTAAAGAAGAAATAGATATTTTTAATAACATTTTAGAAAAGATGATGACAAACTTAGAAAGAGGATAATGTATATGGAAGAAAAGAATTATGAAATAATAGATAATACAGTAGGAATGAATTTTATCTATATTATTAGAGTTTTAGTATTTATATTAGGAATATTTGTTTTGGCTTTAGGAGTAGCAACTGTTATTACAGCAAGACTAGGAGTAGCAACATGGGATGTTTTGCATATTGGACTAGCTAACTTGACTGGTTTATCTTTAGGTACTTGGGTTCAAATCGTAGGGGTTGTTATGGTTTTAATGACATGTTTTTTTGAAAAAAAGAGACCCGCTATTGGGAGTGTATTAAATATACTATTAGTTGGCTTTTTCCTTAATAGTATTTTAGATTTAAACATAATACCATCTTTTAAAGGATTAACATCACAAATTATATTGTTAATAGTAGGTATTGTACTTATGGGAATTGGTTCAGGAATGTATGTGGCATCTAAAGTAGGGGCTGGACCTAGAGATGGTATGACTTTATTCATAGCCAAAAGATTTTCGATTTCTGTTAGACTATCTAGAACCTTACTTGAAATAATGGCATTAACAACTGGATGGTTAATTGGTGGTCCTGTTTCCATTGGTACATTTATTTCAATACCTTTAATTGGACCTGTTATGCAGGCTTCATTGAAATTTTGGACAATACAATTAAATAAACTATCTAACTTATATTATTATAAAAAAGCCCTTCTATAAAACTAACAGAATCTGAAATAAGAGTGAATTTCGAACAAAGATGGTATAAAATAGATTAATATATTTACCCATTGTTCAAAAAAATATTACTTTTTACATACAAAAAAACTACAGTTGGGGTACTGTAGTTTTAAACCTAAATGGGGGAGGTAGGTTGTATTTTTATATCCGCATCATATTTTTATTATTGGCCTTTTTTTAAAAAATATACATCCATTTTAAGAAATATACACACAACAATAAGTTTACTTAACTCTGATTGTTATATATAACTACTTTGTTTCCACCAGTTCGCTTGGCTTCATACAACAACTTTGAAGTACATTATCAAAAACTGTAGTGTTTTCAAATTCTCAGAACTTATCAAAGTAAAAACATAGTAAATTCAATATATTCAGCTATTGAATGTTAAGAATTGGGATTTAGTTTGCACCTGTAACAGCTACACTAACATTGCCTCAATATCTAACTTTAATCCAAGTTTAATATCATTCACAAGATTTTCTATATCTTTTTGGGTAGTATCAAATGACGTTACAAATCTTATTGACCCATCATTTTCATCTATTGTATAAAACTCATATTTATTTTCAATATGTTTTATAATATTTTTAGGTATTTTCATAAATATCATATTCGATTGAACAGGATAAATAATTTCTATTTCTTTTATATCTTTTAGTTCATTATTTAATAACATAGCCATGTCATTAGCTTGTTTAGCATTTTTATAATATAAATCATTTTCTAGGTATTCTAAAAATTGAGCCGATATATATCTCATTTTCGAAATTAATTGCATACCTTGTTTTCTTATATATTTAAGATCTTTACTTATATTAGGATTTAAAATAACTATGGCTTCACCAAACATAAGCCCATTTTTAGTTCCTCCAAAGGATAATATATCTACTCCTGCTTCAGTTATCATTTCTTTAAAATTAGTATTAAGAGAGACAGCTGCATTTGAAATTCTAGATCCATCTACATGTAAATATAAGTCATTTTCACGTGCAAACTTTGATATTTCTTTTATTTCTTCTACCGTATATACTGTTCCAAATTCACTACATTGACTTATAGAAATCATTTTTGGTTGGGTTCTATGAAAATTCCCCTTAAGTATAAGCATTTTTTTTATATCATCTACAGATATTTTTCCATTTACATTAGGTACTTGTAATAATTTTGAACCAGTAAATCTTTCTACAGCTCCACATTCATCACCATTTATATGAGCACTGTCTGTACATATAATACTTTCATAAGGTCTTAAAGCAGCACTTAACGCAATAATATTAGCTGCTGTTCCGTTTAATACAAAGTATACCTCTGTATTTTGTCCAAATAGTTCTTTAAACTTCAATTCAGCTTTTTTTGTATATGCATCATTACCGTAAGGAAAAACATGTCCTTCATTTGCTTTTACCATAGCCTCCAAAATATTATGGTGCACACCTGAGTTATTATCACTTAAAAACATCTTCATAAAAACATCTCCTTATTGTTATATTAGATTTAATTTAATTTATCTCTATTTTTATAAGGATATAAAAAACAAATATAAATTTTGTTTTTTAATAATAAAAGCCAAATCAATATGATCTGGCCTCTAGTTAGAAATATATCATCAATTTTGATATATATTAGAAATATATCATTAACTATGATATATCTTTGAAATATATCATAGGCTTTGATATATCCCCTGTCCTTTTACCTGAGAGTTTGGTTGATTAAAAATTGTATTTAACCAACTTTGCCCCTTCGGTGCTCTAAATAGAGTCTCTCCAGAGGTTCGTCCAGTAATAGTTTTAATCCTACTACCTTCATCCGAGTATATTAAATTATAAATTGTATTATATGCCATTATTATTTATTTGTAAAGTTAATTTCATTTTTTTTCATAACATTCTAAATCTTTCATAAATATAACGATTTCCTTAGATACGAAAAAAAGATATATAACTATCATTTATATATCATCTCATACATTAACTGTGCAGGATCAAGAATAGGAATATCGGTATATTTTTTCAATTCATTATATAAATAAGGAAAGTGAGTACATCCCAAGATAACTACATCGACTTTTATAGAATTATAAAATTCCATCACATTTCTTAATGCAAATTTTTCAACTATTTTTTTAGCCGATATGCCTTTTTCTATATCTATAACTAAAGGAAGTATTCCTATTCCAATAACATTACAATCAGAATTTACACTTTGTACAACTTTTTCAATACCTGCGCAACTTTTATTGTTAGCTGTTAGTACACCAATATTTTTAAAGTTGTAAGCAATTTTTTTATAAACGCTAAGTGGAGTAATAATTCTTATATCTTCTTCGATAGACAGTTTATCCATATCAACTGCAGCACTTAGAGAATTACAATATATTATTATTGTATCAATACTTTCAGATTTTATTTTTCTTATTATCTTTCTAATTTCATCCGCAAGTTCAAAAGGAGATAATATTTGAAATTTTGATTGTTCTTGAGGACATGAAGATACGCAATATCCACGTGCATTAATCCCTTTTGATATTAAAAAATCTACCCCCATTTGAGTATCTACAGGAGTTCCTGCAATAACGCCAACTTTAACACAATTCATACATATCACCTCCTATGATTTGTAGCATATTTTTCGGATTTAATTATTATATTGTTCTATATTTTCAGTCCAATTCCTTCTGGTTGTAAATATAAAACGAGCAATAGTTTTAGCACTATTGCCCTCTTTTTATATTTTTAAATAATTATTTTATTTCTTTTTCAAAAACAATTTGATAACAATATGCTGTTGAATATGGTGATATACCAGTATTTTCACATACTGGAATAATAACTTGATTTAATCTCCATCCATTTTTTGCTTCTTCTTGAACAATATCTTTACATTCCTCAAAAGTGTCACCAGTTTTAACTTTAAATCCTTTCTTTAATCGCACCTCTATAAATTTATACTCATACATATAACTTCCACAAAACAATAAACTTAGTTAATAGTTAATAGTTAATAGTTAATAGTTAATAGTTAATAGTTAATAGTTAATAGTTAATAGTTAAAATTCAAAGATAAATAATTCTTCAATCGGAGTATTTAACTCCTTTGAAATCCTAACAGCTAATTCAAGTGAAGGATTGTATTTTGCATTCTCTAATACAAAATTAGGTTTAGACAAATGGCTTAAATACTGCGAATTAATGATATTAGGATTATCTATAAGACAATGTGCAGAAGAAGTTGGTGTAGATGTTAAAACATCTTTTTATATGCGTCATAGAATTTTGGATGTTATCAATTTATCACTTAAAAACGATACTGTAGAAGGCGCTGTAGAGGTTGACGAAGTTTTTGTTCGTCGTTCGTACAAAGGGAATCATTGCAAAAGCACTACTTTTAAGATGCCTAGAGAACCTAGAAAAAGAGGTAAAAGCAAAAAGGATAAGAAGAAAAGAGGAATTTTTAACGACCAACTGTGCATTGAAACTGGAATTGACCGTAATTGAGCTAACTTAAAATAAGGAATTACACTTCAATTTAATGAAACTATTTTGTAATTGGAAAATAATTTAATATTATGTATAATATAATCAAAGTACGCAATTGTTAACATAATATGAAGTAAAGACTAAATAAATTTATAGATAAAGAAATTATGGATAGCTCATCAGTATATACTCTAGGTATATCTATAATTATAGCAGGATATTTAATTAAGAATAGCATGAGAAATAGATTAACTTATTTCAACAGATGTCAAGTAGATAAAGATGAAACGTGCATTTATAGGGGGGAACTTATGGATAAAAAAATTGTAGGAATAATAGTTAAAAATGATTATGATGATATACTCTACCATGAAAATAACTTTTTTATAAAAATAGAAATTGATAAAAAAGATGATTTAAGGTTTACACTAGAAGATAAGCTTAGTGAAATGCTAGATAAAAAAGCATTTAGAATAGATAAGGTCTCTAAAAAATTTCCTACGCTTGATTTATCAAGCACAGGCAATAATACTGAAAATATTGTTATGTACATAGTTAAGGTTTATATGTATAGTGATAATTCAAAGTTTTTGACTAAAGAAGATATTCTAGATAATCTATCTACACCTTTGGACAAAGACTATTATGTAAAATACATTATAAGATATGATAAGTATCGCTACCTAGCAGAATTATATGTGGGTATGCTTATTTATCTATTTTGGACCATAGCTACACTTGTTTTTCCTGCTGAAATTAGATCTAAATTTTTACTCGATACTTTATTTTATAACTTTTGGTTTGCTATTATCATATACATAGCACTTCCAGTATTTATTTTATATAAATTTATTGTACCTAGTATTGTAAATAATTTAGTAAAGTATGATATCAGTGAAAAAACTATTAAGATAAGTAGATGGATATATGGTATAGCCATTCTTGTATTTTATTTTGCTTTTTTAAAAGACATATGGAGTAAATAATACTTAAAGTATGCTTAAAAATATTGACCGAAATCTTCACAATTTTAATATATTACGAACAATTTATAGTAAATTAGATAGATAACCACATCTTAGGTTTCAATACATTGAAAATACTAAGGTATGGTTATTTTTATGCTCTAATTATCACGAAGTAAGCTAACATAGCCTAACTTTACAGTTGTGACATTTTTATTTTTATATAGTATTTTAAAGGTCGAAAGAGGTGTCATTACTTATGTTCAAAAATGTTCGAAAAAGAATTTCTTTTCTTATACATATTCAAAAGAGCAGAACTATATCTAAAAGGATTTAGACTTATATCAAAACTTTTTATGAAATTGCAAATACCTTTTCACTTACACTTGGAAGGTTAAAATTTAAAAGAAAAATGAAATAAGAATAGGAAATTTTGTTCATATTTTTTATACTACACAAGTTAATATTCATATCTTAATTATCAAATATGTTATATATATATTCTGCATTCTCTTGGCTGAATGGAGCAATATTTAATTCATAAAATTATCTTTAATAAATCCACTAAATATATATTTTTTTTGGACAAAATAATTACTAATACTCAATAATGGATCCTAAAACAACAAGTTAATATCATTAAATAATGGAGGAATTGATTTATGAATAATAAAGAGAAAAATTCAATAAAAATATATTTCTTGTGTGTAGCTTGTATATTAGCTGCTATTGCATCATTTACTATGAATAATACTTATATGGGAGCAAAAATAAATTTAGCACCAATAGAAAAACAGAAATTAGTACCAAAAGTTGAAGTCCCTGTTAATTTAAAAATAGAAGAAAATTCTCAGAAAAGTGTTGATGGGGGGCATTCTCCATGGAGACTAGACCCTGTTTTTGTAGCTCAAGTTTTTGTAAGTCTAAAAATTTCTCCTGAAGGTATCAAGGGAGATTATCCTATTAAGTATGAAGAGTTAAAAGTAATTAAAGAAAATGAAAAAGAGGCAGTGATAGAAGTAACTGCGAGTAAGACTCCTATAAAAAGAGTATATTTAAAACGACTTATAAGGCAAGATGATACAGGAATATGGACTGTAGTTGGGTATGATACAAACTTATAGTAGTGAAACATTTTAAAATTAATAGTAAGTGTCTTATGCTCTACATTAATTAGGCAATAAAAAAAGACTGTTTCCGTTACAGTCTTTATCAAAAGGGGATATGGGATTATAAATATTATTTATGGGGGATAATATTTATATTTTTAATATTCAAAGGGGATTGAAGAATATTAATTTTATTTTAAAATTAAGTCAACGCCTAATGCTTATCATTTTATGTCATTTATTGTTGTCTATGTATACAATATACCAGCATTCTACATATAAGTCTATAATATAAAAAAAGTTTTACATAAAATTTATATTTTATTTTATTTTTTTTATAAATTTTGTATTACAAGTATTAATTTATATTATATTAAAATGTATTTTAAAATATCAATTAAATTATAGTGTAAAATTAGAGTGCGCTTTATTTTTATACATAATAAAAGTACATAGTTTTTATATTTATCCTAATATGGTGTTTTGTTTATACAGGTATATTATTAGTTGGAATGCTTATTGCAGATTTAATTCTTAAATACAAGAAAGAATCGACGATATAACCTTCTTATATTAAGAAACAAAACCAGTAATTTTAAATTGCTGGTTTTTATTTAACTAATTACATACTACACTTTTTTATTAATTGCAATTATTAAGCTTGAGCAACGGATATAGTTTGTAGGTAGTTAGCAAAAATTGTACGTATTAGTAAAATAAAATTACAGTGAAATAAAATGGAAAATGCATCTATACGTAGAATATATATATATTCTGAATATTGTAAATGTTAGGGTTTTAAAAGATTTAATCAAGGGGGAATATTATATGTCAGCAACAAAAAAGTCTAAAATTTCATTTCCAACGGCATACACAGTAATACTAATAGTAATGTTACTAGTATTAGGTCTTACGTATGTAATACCTTCAGGTAAATATGCGAAGTTGCAGTATGATGAAGACGCGAATGTATTCAAAATGGAATCACCAACAGGTGAAATATCTGACAAAGAAGCAACACAAAAAACATTAGATGAACTTGGAGTAAAAACTGACTTAAGTAAATTTACAGATGGTTCTATAAGTAAACCAGTAGCAATACCAGGTAGTTATCAAGAATTACCAAAAGAAAAACCAACAATATTTAAAGCGATAACTACATTTTTAAATGCTCCAGTACAAGGATTATATGACTCAGTAGATATAATAGCATTCGTAATTGTAATAGGCGGGATAGTTGGAGTAATAAATAAAACAGGAGCATTTACAGCTGGAATAAGTGCTTTATCTAGAAAATCAAAAGGAAAAGAAGTTTGGTTAATAATTGTTATAACAGTACTTGTAGGGCTAGGTGGTACAACCTTTGGGATGGCAGAAGAGACAATCGCTTTTTATCCTATAATTGTACCAATATTCTTAGCAGCAGGTTATGATGCTTTAGTTGCAATAGCAGCAATATATCTAGGGTCTATAATGGGTACTATGGCATCAACAGTAAACCCATTTGCTACAGTTATAGCATCAAATGCAGCAGGAATAGACTTTACAGGCGGAATGTTGCCAAGATTATTTATGTTAGTAGCAGGTCTTGCTATATGTATAATATACACAATAAAATATGCTGAAAAAGTAAAAAAAGATCCAACAAAATCTTTAATATATTCACAAAAGAAAGAATTAGAAGATCAATTCTTATTAAGACAGGATGAAAATAATGTACCGGAATTCACATTAGGAAGAAAGCTTATGCTACTTATATTTGCATTAGCATTTGGAGTAATGATATATGGGGTTAAGGAGCTTGGATGGTGGTTCCAAGAAATGACTGCACTATTTTTATTTGTAACATTCATATTAGTATTCTTTGCAAATCTTAGTGAAAAAGAATTTGTAGGAGAATTTGTAGCAGGCGGGGCTGAACTATTAGGTGTTGCACTTACAATAGGACTTGCGCGTGGTGTTACTATAATCATGGATGGTGGTATGATAAGTGATACTATATTATATGGACTAAGTGGTGGAGTAGCACATATGAGTGGTGTAATATTCTCAACAGTTATGTTCTTTGTTTACATAATACTAGGTTTCTTCATATCATCATCTTCAGGACTTGCAGTTTTATCAATGCCTATAATGGCACCTCTTGCAGATGTTGTTGGAGTAGATAGAGATATAATAGTAACAGCTTATCAATTTGGGCAAGGTCTTATAGGATTTATAACACCAACAGGATTAATATTAGTATCACTTTCCATGGTAAATATAACTTATGATAAATGGTTAAAATTTGTAACGCCTTTAATGGTTATCATAGCAGTACTTGCTATAGTAGTACTTGGGGTTGGGGTTATTATATAAATTTGAAGTTTAATAAAATTCATCATGTTGCAATAATATAATTAAATAATGAATAAAGCGAGATTAATAATATAAAAAATTATTAGTCTCATTTTTCATGTTCAATAAAACATCTCTTGTACTAAATAAAAGAGTAGGCTAATTATAATGATTCAAAATCTGTGGAAAACTTGGGTATTAAAGTAATATCAATATATTCAAGAAAATAAAAAATGATAAAAAGGTTATAAATACAGTGTGTATATTGAGTGAATGCTATAATAAAGATAAGTTCACAATTGTTATATAATGCGAATTGAATTTTTTTGATAGTGTATAAATAGGGATTATTAGGGGGTGAATGATGTGAATATAGAACAATTTGTTTGTATACTTTTTGTACCTATAGGTTTATTATTATCAGGTATACATACGTGTGAAACAAACTTTTTGTTTGGTATAGAAAATTATCTAACTAAACTTAGTGAAAAACATAATGTAGATATAGATAAAACTACATATTGTAGATTTCAAGGGATACAAACAATTAAAACTGCTACTAGTTTATTAATATTAGATGTAATGTTCTTTTTGTTTGAAGTAAAAGACTTAAAAACTATGATAATAATATTATGTATATGGGGAATAGTTGGTACGGTATTATGTCATAGAAAGAAAAAGAAGTTCATAAATATGCTTATTCCAAAAAAAATATAGTATTAGTCAAATTTATAGGTAGGACTATACATAACAATGTTAATATATTGCGAACTAATGGACATAAAGTTTAATAAATAACTGTATCTTAAAACGTAAAGTATTGGAATTACTAAGATACAGTTATTTTCACAGCGTATTTATCACAAAGTTAGCTAATTAATAGTAAGTGCCTTATGCTCTACATTAATTAGGCAATAAAAAAAGACTGTTTCCGTTACAGTCTTTATCAAAAGGGGTATGGGATTATAAATATTATTTATGGGGGGGATAATATATATATTTTTAATATTCAAAGGGGATTGAAGAATATTAATATACTTGATTTAATATTTAATTTATTTATGGGTATAATTATTCCAGAATTAGGCCCTATTACTTTAGGTATATTTCTATTTGGATTAGGATTGAGAGAGCTTAACCTATTTAAAGAAAACAAAGAAAACAAAGAAAAAAATAAGTCTAATAATAGGAATTGTTCTCATAGTGATGTTTTCAATAGGTTTATATATTGGCATTATGCAGATTCAAAATTACATATTCTCACTAAATTAAAATATAATTATTTACTGTAATTCAAGAGGTGACCTATTTAGAGGTTACTTTTTTAATTACAAGGAAACTATAACACTTTAAAATCTGCGTATAACCTGTAAATTAAAGTAATATCAATGTATTCAAAAAATATAAAAGTGATAAAAACTTATGAAAATAGGTGCTCACAAAAACATCACCTTTACTGCACAAATGGGAAAATACTATATTTTAAATCTATTTTTAGAGTATAGTATTAATTTACTTCAATTCTTAATAAGGTTATAATGTAACTATAATACTCAATTGTAAGTTATTACAAAACTATAGGAGGAAAAATGAAGTTTATTACATATTTTATAATCTTTGCTGTTTTTTATGCTATTTTCAATTGGACAATTGAAAATACTGATATTCATAACAAATTATTTGGTAAATCTAAAAAGCACAAATATGGCAGAACTATTTTGAGTTTTATGCTGATTTTATTTACATTTTCATTTGAGTATTGGAAACAATTGCTGAATGAAAAATATGGTCAACACAACTATTTTAGTCTTATTGTAGGTGCATTTGTAGGTGCTATATGCTTAAACTTTTGCCCAGTCATATTTAAAAGAAATAAGTAAAAACTCAACTTAATATTAGGAACTCTTTTAATAAAGTAATAAAGAATATCTAGTAAAAAACTAGGTGCTTTTTACTGTACAAAAAAACATCTGTTTTAGTGGACACATTTAAAATGTGCGATATCTTAAGTTTGAAATGTATTTTGAGGAAGAGTATTTGATTTACTTAGATTATTACTAAGATTATAATATAACTATAGTTCACAATTGTTATATATTGAGAATAAATGTACTATTACATAAACAATCTAGGGGGGAATGATTTTGGATAAAGATATATTATTATTTTCATTAATTGCAGCTGGGATAATATATACGTTGGTAATATATGCAAAAGAATATATTTATAAGGTTAAACTTAAATTCAAAACTAAGAATATTAAAGAGTCAATAATTGATGTTACTATTGTTAAAAAGGACTATTTGAAGGGTATATCTTATAATACAATCGATGCTCGCCCAAAGTTACCCGATTCATATATTATCGATTGTATTGATAATGATAATAGAAAATATACTATAAATGATAAAGATATATTTGAACTATATGATATAAATGACATTATTCAAATTAAACTAATAGAAAAATTAGATAAAGATAACAAGGTTATATCACATAGAGTTAGCAAACTGTAGTATAAAATATACTTGGGTTAACTAGTTGGCAAATTTATTAAATTACCAATCAAGAGAGCACATCACAATCAATTAAAAATGTAATAGTATTACTCTTATATTTTTAGCTTTATTTACTTAAAATTGTAACTGCTACGTAACCAAATACTATATTATATC
This sequence comes from Romboutsia sp., assembly GCF_056995035.1. NCBI lineage: Bacteria > Bacillati > Bacillota > Clostridia > Peptostreptococcales > Peptostreptococcaceae > Romboutsia > Romboutsia sp. Next base: position 114,798 of record NZ_JBXKIW010000074.1, read on the forward strand.
AGATACAATATAACTTATAATGGAAAATAAGGGAGATAATATATGTATAAAGAACTTAAATTAATATTATTAACACTTATATCGATAATGCTATTAGTTGGGTGCCAACAAACAACAAAACAAGAAAAAATAGAGATTAAATCCAACGATAAAACAACTATCTCATATGAAGAATTATCAGAGAAAGAACAATATATGATGATGGTAACTGGAAATAATGTGGTTATGTACAATATAAAAAATCTTCCAAAGGATAAAAACTATAAAATTGAATTGTTTTATGAAGAATATAAAAAGGGAAAAAAAATAAGAGAAGACATTATAGCTGGCATATATAGTGATGAGGAAAGCCCTAAAATTGATAGTCAAGTTTTAACTTTAAATTATCAAGAAGATAAAATAAGATTTGTTTTTGGAGAAGATGGAGGATATTATAGTGGACTTTATGAAATAAAGGAAAAATTTGAAGATAGTTCCAAAAGACATTTAACTAATGAAATAAATTTAGAATTAGGAAAAGAAATTTATATTTATCAAGCATCTAAAGGAATAAGCTTAGGTAATGACAGTTATAGCAGTAACAATATAGAACTAGGAGTTCCTATTGATAGAAAAAATCTTAAGCAAATTGTAAAGAAAACTGAAGGAGAAGTTTTTATTAAACTTGTATATAAAGAAGCTAAATAGCAATTATGAAAAAACTAGGGTAAAACCTAGTTTTTTGTGAGCATATTTAATTCAGCTAATGGGATATGTAAAAGTATTTATATATATTTATCATAATATTATTTAACATAGCCTAATTTTATTAATTAAGAATATAAAAATTCCACAAACAAACAATAAATAAATTATGAATTTAAATATATATAAATGAGAGGATTAATGATATGGGCAGAAAAATAATATTAAATTTAGCAATGAGTGTTGATGGATATATAGCATCAGAGGATGGTGGATTTGACTGGATAGTTGGAGATGGTGATGATAAATTAGATACTGAAAAAAAATGGGACTATGCTGAATTTGTAAATAATGTAGATGTTGTAGTGATGGGTAAAAACTGTTACGAACAAAATTTCCATAATGACTTTAAGGATAAAAAAGTATACGTAGCAACTTCACAAAACTTAGAAGACTATGAAAATATACATTTTGTAAATGGTGACATATGTAAGGTAATAGAAGAAGAAAGAAAAAAAGAAGGTAAAGATATATTCTTATTCGGTGGAGGAGGCCTTGTTGACAACTTTATTAAGGCTGATATTATAGATGAATATATAGTTGGTATAATACCTACTATCTTAGGAAAAGGAAAATCGTTATTTTTAGAAAATAACCCGAAGATAGATTTACATTTACAAGATTGTATTATAGATAAGGGTGTAATGATATTAAGGTATTCAAAAAGATAAAGTAATTGGAACTATGTTGCTAGTTATTGGAATATTTTTATCATCTATATTCTTTGGACTATGTCATGCTAAAGATTCTATCGTAGATAAGTTAGCAATAGGATTTAGAAAATTCGATGAACCAATTACAGTGGGTAAAGAGTTTTTAATTTATGATGGACATAAAGTTTAATAAATAACTGTATCTTAAAACGTAAAGTATTGGAATTACTAAGATATAGTTATTTTCACAGCGTATTTATCACAAAGTTAGCTAACATAGCCAAAATTAATAGTAAGTGCCTTATGCTCTACATTAATTAGGCAATAAAAAAAGACTGTTTCCGTTACAGTCTTCATCAAAAGGGGGTATGGGATTATAAATATTATTTATGGGGGATAATATCTATATTTTTAATATTCAAAGGGGATTGAAGAATATTAATTTTGTTTTTAAATTAAGTCAACGCCTAATGCTTATCATTCCATGTCATTTCTTGTTGTCTATGTATACAATATACCAGGATTTCACACATAAGTCTATAGTATAAATAAGATTTTATATATAAATTACATTTTATTTTGTTTTTTTTAATAAGTTTTGCATTATAAGTATTAACGTACCTTATATTAAAATACATTTTAAAATTTCAATTAAATTATAATGTAAAATTCGAGTGCGCTTTATTTTTACACATAATAAAAACACATTGTTTTTATAGGATATTTAATTGCTACATTTACTTTATTTAATTCATCTTTCCTAATATGGTGTTTTGTTTATACAGGTATATCATTAGTTGGAACGCTTATTGCAGATTTAATTCTTAAATACAAGAAAGAATCTACAGTGTAGGTCTTATCACTATATAATAATGTAACAAAATAAGTTTAAGCTTTATTTCATACTAATTATATTTTTTGACAATTCATTAATACTATCAGATAAAGCTTGTAATTTTCCCTCTATCCTAACGAGTAAATACATACTAAGGGCAATAGGAAAGCCTACAGAAGCTATCAAAGTTTGAATTTCTGAATTCATAAAAAATACACATCCTTTCAATATATTTATATATTACAAAATTTCCTTTACTAAAAAAGCTATGCAAGGGATTCCCAAGCATAGCCTTAAATTTTATACTACCCTATAACTAAGTCATAAGGCGTAGTATCTGTAACAACAACCTTAGCTTCAACAGCTGATACCAAATCCATTCCATTTGGAGCGAATATGTTTTTAGATACTACTAAATCCACAACAGCTTTTAACATATAACACGGATTTTACTTACAATATATAACTCAATATATCTATTTCGTATTGTTTCAATTGTAGAATAGTTCTCAGTAGTTACTAATCCTAAAAATAATTCATTAATCTTTAATATATATTTTTCCTTCTTTGTAATTATTTAATTATGAATGAAACAATTCCTATGATTATGCATAATACTCCGCTTACAAATTGTCCTATTCCAGATGCTTGACCTGTTAATAGTAGGTTAAATATGTTTCTACTTTTTTGATTTTTTCCAAATAATCCGTCATCAGTTTTCATTCTGTGCATACCCCAGAATACTAAAATTACTCCGAATAATATAAATAATAGTTTTTGAATCATGATATATTTCCTCCAATTTATTGTTGTATTTGATCTTCTTCTTCAAATATAAAAGTTTCTTCAATTGATAAATTAAAAACCGAAGCTATTTTATATGCAAGTAGAACTGATGGATTATATTTTTGTTTTTCTAAAGATATGATTGTTCTTGAAGACACACATACTTTATCAGCTAATTCTTGTTGCGTTAACCCATGTTCTAATCGTAATTCTTTTACTATATTTTTCATTAAATCACCCTAACTATATAGTATGGTTATAATATTTTCTAGATAATAATTCAGTAACCATAAAAGATAATAAAACTCCAAATAAAGCAGTATTAGTTGGAATTACTATGAAATTAGATAGAAACATTGTAAGTAAAATTACATATATTATAATTTTCAAGGTAAAGTTTGAAACTTTTCCGTCTATCAACTCATCTCTTTCATCATATTCTTTTAATAGTTCTTGGTCTAATTCTTTCTTATTATTTTGATATTTAATATAAGAAACTAGAGTACACGCGAAAATAATACCGCCTGCAAGTATGTAAAAATAACCAAAATTAAACTCTGTTGATGTTTTAAAAAACATTTCAATTGCTCCCATTATAACAACTGCCAATGAAAATAAAACACGATTTATAAACTTATTTTCCAAAAAACTCACTCCTAACCTTAGATGAAATTAACTTCATATGAAACAAACTTCATGTGAAATTAACTTCATATGAAACAAACTTCATGTGAAGTTAATTTCATATTATAGGATTTATAAGTAAATGTCAATAAGGTTATTATTAATATTTAGAATAAATAATAATATTTGTTAAACAATGTACCCTAAAAATACATTTAATATAGTTATATCGAATCTTATTTTTATATGTTCGTTAAAACATTTCTTATCGTGAACAGTTTTTCTGCAATCTCCCTAAGTTGATAAAATATTAAAATATCCAAGCTTGCTTACAACTATTTAATTTGTGAATGTTTCTTAGAGATTTAAAATTATGGATAATGCTCTTTAATAATTGAACAATGCGGTATTAAAAATAAGATATGTGATTCATCTATTTGCTCCCAAGAGAATAAGCTAATAATGAAGAAATTTTATTAATGGAGGTATTTGCGTGGGATACTATGTTATGGTAGAAGTAAATGTAAAAATCTATGTAGAGGATCTTAACCCATATGGAAAGAAGACAATTTTGTTTTTACACGGTTGGCCTGGTAGCCATAATTTATTTGAATATCAGTTTGATCAGCTTCCAAAGATGGGATATAGGTGCATAGGAATAGATACCAGAGGATTTGGAAACTCGGATAAGCCTTATGGAGGTTACGACTACGATCGATTATCAGATGATGTTAGATGTGTGGTTGATGCATTACAATTACATGATTTCACACTGGCAGGACATTCAACTGGGGGAGCTATAGCTATTCGATACATGGCTCGACATAAAGGACACGGAGTATCTAAACTTGCTCTTTTTGCAGCAGCAGCTCCTAGTCTTATCAAGCGTCCAAATTTCCCATATGGTTTAGAAAAAGAAGACGTAGTCAAAATTATTCAGGGAACATACACTGATCGTCCTAAAATGCTGAGTGATTTCGGTGACATTTTTTTCTTTCAGCATATAACTAAACCATTCTCTGAGTGGTTCTTTCAATTAGGCTTACAGGCAGCAGGTTGGGCAACTGCAGCCATTGCAAATACTTGGATAAAGGAAGTACTATTTTCTGATCTAGCAGAAATAAATGTTCCAACCTTAATTATTCATGGCATTCATGATAAAGTTGTTCCATTTCAACTAGCTAAAGTACAAAACCAAGGCATTAAAAATTCAAAACTTGTGCCATTTGAATTAAGCGGCCACGGATCATTCTATGACCAGCGAGACAAATTTAACGAAGAATTGATGAAATTTATTGAAGAATAAAATTTTGTAACATAGAATGCCTTAATAAAAATATTCAAAGTCATAATTTATTTAAATACCGTATTATGCTAACATTACCACAATATCTAACTTTAATCCAAGTTTAATATCATTCACAAGATTTTCTATATCTTTTTTTGTAGTATTAAATGACGTTACAAACCCTATTAACCCATCATTTTCATCTATTGTATAAAATTTTGTTTGTCAAAAATTTTTCGTGTGCCATAACTTAACAGTATTGATACTGTTAGTACTATAAAGTGTGCAGTAAAACATCACCTTTACTGGGCAACTTACAATTTAATAAATTTTCATTCTTTTTTATTAGTTAATTTTGTTGTGCTACAATTGCCTTAAAGGGGGACTAATATGAAAAAAATTAGTGCATTACTAAGTGGACTTATCTTAATGACTTGAGCAGGTTCAGGTAGAAGTTAATAAGTTCAAAATAACTTAAATTTGACATATTACTGACTCATTATAAAGCGAAACTTAATTCAGATGGAGTTTTAGAACTTTTAAATTTTGAGTAAATGTTATTTTGTACATTGACAATAACTTAACATAGTGATACGATAAAAACATATTAAAAATTAAACAATCACATAACTGGCGGATTGCGTAGAATTAACTACGAGGGAATGTGATTTTAGATTAAATAAGCCGACCGCCTGGGCAACTACTATGTCCAGGCGGTCTTTTTTTGTACCTCTGGGCAAGTAACTAACGTCAAGGAGGTATTTTTATGTTAAGGGAAGAATGGAATGGATTTAATGAAGGGGCTTGGGTTAAAAGCATTAATGTAAGAGATTTTATTCAAAATAATTATGAACCTTATGAGGGGGATGAAACATTTTTAGTTGAAGCTACAGATAGAACTAAAAAATTATGGAATAAGGTTTCAAATTTAATTAAACAAGAGATTGAAAAAGGTGGAACTCTTGATGTTGATACTAAAACTGTTTCAACTATAAATTCTCATAAAGCAGGGTATATAGACAAAGATTTAGAAATAATCGTTGGACTTCAAACGGATGCTCCGCTTAAAAGAGCTGTAATGCCTTTTGGTGGAATAAAAATGGTTGAAAATTCATGTGAAGCTTATGGATATGAACTTGATCCTTCTATCAAAGAAGCTTTCACTAAATATAGAAAAACTCATAATGATGGGGTATTCGATGCTTATACTCCAGAAATGAGAGCGGTTAGAAGTGCTGGGATAATAACTGGTCTTCCAGATGCTTATGGTAGAGGTAGAATAATAGGAGACTACAGAAGAGTAGCTCTTTATGGTATAGATAGATTAATAGAAGATAAAGAAGCTCAAAAACAATCTTTAAATGTTATGTCAATGGATGAAGATACTATAAGATTAAGAGAAGAAATATCTGAGCAGATAAACGCTTTAAAAGAATTTAAATTAATGGCTGCAGAATATGGATTTGATATAACTATACCTGCTAAAAACGCTAAAGAAGCTGTACAATGGACTTATTTTGCTTATCTTGCAGCGGTTAAAGATCAAAATGGAGCTGCAATGAGTTTAGGTAGAGTTTCAACTTTTTTAGATATTTACTTTGAAAGAGATATAAAAAATGGAGTTTTAACTGAAGAAGAAGCTCAAGAAATCATGGACCACTTTGTTATGAAGCTTAGAATGGTTAGATTCTTAAGAACTCCTGAATATAATGACTTATTCTCTGGAGATCCAACTTGGGTAACTGAAGTAATTGGAGGTATGGGTGTTGATGGAAGAACACTTGTTACTAAAAACTCATTTAGAATGTTAAATACTTTATATACTTTAGGAGCTGCTCCAGAGCCAAACTTAACTGTACTTTGGTCTAAAGACCTTCCAGAAAATTTCAAAAAATTCTGTACTAAGGTTTCTATAGATACAAGCTCTATCCAATATGAAAATGATGATTTAATGAGAGTATATTATGGAGATGATTATGCAATAGCTTGTTGTGTTTCTGCAATGAAAATAGGTGAGCAAATGCAGTTCTTCGGAGCTAGATGTAATCTTGCTAAGGTACTTCTTTACTCTATAAATGGTGGTAAAGATGAGAAAAAAGGAATTCAAGTTGGTCCTAAATTCCAACCTATAACTTCTGAATACCTTGAGTACGGTGAAGTTATGGAAAAATTCGATGTGTTTTTAGATTGGCTTGCTAATATATATATAAATACATTAAATGTAATTCATTATATGCATGATAAGTATTCGTATGAAAAAGCTCAAATGGCTTTACATGATAGAGATGTATTTAGAACTATGGCTTGTGGTATAGCTGGACTTTCTGTATGTGCTGATTCTTTATCAGCAATAAAATATGCAAAAGTTAAGGTTATAAGAGATGAAAGTGGTATGGCTGTTAACTTTGAAACTGAAGGAGATTTTCCTAAGTTTGGAAATAATGATGATGCAGTTGACTCAATAGCTAATGATTTAGTAGAAAGATTTATGAACAAGATAAGAAAAAATAAAACTTATAGAAATTCTTTCCCTACTCAATCAATATTAACTATAACTTCAAACGTGGTTTATGGTAAAAAAACGGGAAGTACTCCAGATGGAAGAAAAGCTGGAGAACCATTTGCACCAGGTGCAAATCCAATGCATGGAAGAGATACAAAAGGGTGCTTAGCTTCTATATCTTCTGTTGCTAAACTTCCATATGAGCATTCGCAAGATGGTATTTCTTACACATTCACTGTTGTTCCTAAAGCTATAGGAAAAACTGGGGGAGAAAGAATAAATAACTTAGTATATTTACTTGATGGATATTTTATTCAATCAGGACATCATATAAATGTTAATGTATTTGACAAAGAAATGCTACTTGATGCTATGAATCATCCAGAAAACTATCCTCAGCTTACAATACGTGTATCTGGTTATGCAGTTAACTTTATAAAATTAACTAGAGAACAACAATTAGAAGTTATAAATAGAACTTTCCATGGGGAAATGTAATTTAAATACAGCCGAGAGAAGCAATATTTTCTCGGCTAAAAATTTAGTTGGAGTAAAAACTTCATCTGAATTAAGTTTCACTTGATGAAAAAGGAGGAGATTTTTATGTCAATTAAAGGTAGAATTCATTCTATAGAAACTTTTGGAACTGTTGATGGTCCAGGAATAAGATATATAGTATTTACTCAAGGTTGTCCTTTAAGATGTAATTATTGTCATAATAGAGATACTTGGGATACACAAGGTGGTACAGAATATACTGCAAATGAACTTATTGATGATGTTAAAAAATATATTCCTTTTATGAAAACTTCTGGAGGAGGACTTACTGTATCGGGTGGTGAACCTACTCTTCAACCAGAATTTTTAAAAAGACTATTAATAAAAGCTAAAGAGAACGGCATTCATACAGCTGTCGATACTTCTGGATTTGTAGATATAGAGGTTATAGATCCTATTCTAGATTATACAGATTTGGTTCTTTTAGATATAAAACATATAGATAGAGACTCTTTTAAAGATTTAACAGGTGTATACAGTGATAAGACTTTAAATTTAGCTAAACATTTAGAAAAAAGAAATATACCTGTTTGGATAAGATATGTATTAGTTCCTGGTGTTACGGATAACCAAGAAGATATTAAAAATCTTGCAAAATTTGTTTCAACTCTTGGAAATGTTAAAAATATAGAAGTACTTCCTTATCATTCAATGGGAGAATTTAAGTGGAAAGAGCTTGGACATGATTATCCTCTTAAAGGAATTTCTGATGCAACTTCTGAAGATGTTGAAAAAGCAAGTAAGATATTAAAAAAATACGGATTAACAATAAAAGCAAGAAAAGCTTAATAAAACACTTATAAATAAGTAATTGGTTCGTAGTTTTATTAAATTGCAAACCAATGGATATTAATAGTATGAAATATTAAGATATCAAATTTAGGTGACCTATTTATAGGTCATTTTTTAATGGTAAGTTTAATCTGATTAACAATTCAGAGAGAATCTCATACACTGTTAGTAGTGTTAAGAAGTATATGTGGGAGGAGAAACTAAATTGAATAGATCGTTATTAGATTTACTGAGAGGTGGAGGCTATATATTATATGTTAGACATGGAGAGGCAACAGTAGGAATAGATCAATCTAATTTAAATTACCAGAACTGTCTTACTCAAAGAAATCTTTCTGAAAAGGGAAGAAGGCAAGCAATTTACTATGGGAAAATTCTTCGTAATTTAGAAATTCCTATTAGTTATCCTGTCCTTAGTAGCCCATTTTGTAGAACCATAGAAACAGCACAATTAGCTTTTGGATGGGCAAATGTTCAAGTTAATCCATTTTTGTTTCAAGTTTATAGGTTAAGTGGAAATTTATCTAAAGTAGAACAAAAAAGAATATTAGACTATCTTCAATCAAAGTTAGAAATTAAACCACCACAGGGAAGTAATAAGGTTATTATTGCTCACAGTTTTCCAAACAAAATTGGTTTAGGGCAGATACCAAACATGGGAACAGTCATTGTTAAGCCGAGAGGCCGAGGGGAAGGTTATGAAATTATTGATAGATTATCCTTGATAGAACTTGAAAATTTGATAAGATAATTCAAGCATCTAAAGGAATAAGCTTAGGTAATGACAGTTATAGCTGTAACAATATAGAACTAGGAGTTCCTATTGATAGCAAAAATCTTGAGCAAATTGTAAAAAAAGCTGAAAGAGAAGTTTTTGTTAAACTTGTATATAAAGAAGCTAAATAGCAATTATAAAAAAACTAGGGCAAAACCTAATTTTTCTGTAACATATAGACATAATCAAGTAGCATAGAAGATAGGCTCCTATGCTACTTGATTATGTCTATAAAAATATTAAAATAGTTTTTTAAACACTTTTGTATTAGATTTAATAACTTAAAACTAATAAAATTAAAAACTAAACATTATGAAACCTTATTCATTGAAATTATAGATTTATCTTTAAATAAGAAAGTACCTAATATACCTCCTATTATTGCTGGTATTAGCCAGTTAAATCCTAAGTTAGCAAAAGGAAGAGTACGTACAAAGTTTATACTAATACCTAAACTGTCAATAACAGTAAGGATACTTATAGTTAAAGTAGCGTAAGCTGCACCTTTGTAAGTAGAATCCTTAGTAAATACATTTTTGAAAGATGCCATTAAAACTAAAACAATAGCTACTGGGTAAATTACTATTAATAGAGGAGCTGCTATAGAAATTATTTTATCAACACCTAAATTAGAAACAACAGCACTAAACACACAAATTAATGTAACTATATGTTGGTATTTAACTTTTTTATTAGTAAAATCTTCAAAGTACTTAGCAGTAACAGATGTCAGACCTATAGATGTAGTAAGACAAGCAAAAGCAACAACTACACTTAATAAAACTGCTCCCTCAGACCCTAACAAATGTTTTGTTATATTAATTAATAATGCAGTTTGAGATACGCTATCATCGTAAATAGTAGAAACAGTAGCTCCTAAGTATGCTAGACCACCATATATTAATACAAGTCCAATACCTGCTACTAAAGACGCTTTTACAGTAAGGTTTGCAACTTCTTTTTTATCTTTGTATCCCTTAGCTAAGAATGAAGTCATAATAAGTGCAGTAACTCCACCTAATCCAAGAGCATCCATAGTTTGGTATCCTTGAGTAAGTCCAGTTGAGAATAAGCTTTGTGAATCAATAGAAGTATTTAATTCACCTACAGGAGAAACTATTCCTTGTACTATTAATGCAGCTAAAGCAATTAAAAGTACAGGAGTTAAAAATTTACCTATAATATCAATAACTTTAGTTGGTTTTACAGTTAACACAAATGTTAAACCAAAGAATAAAATAGAGAAGATAACTGGGTTAACTGAACCAAATAATGGAGAAATACTCATTTCAAAAGTTGTTGCACTAGTTCTTGGAACAACAAGAATTGGTCCTAAACAAAGCATCATAATAACTTCCAAACCAAGTCCAAATTTTTTACCAGCTCTACCTACAACTCCTTGGTAAGAACCAGCCTTTGCAACAGCATTAATAGATAAAAGAATCATACCTATATCTGCAATAACAAATCCTAAAAAGCTTACTAACCAACCACTACCAGATGTTACTCCTATATATGGAGGGAATATTAAATTACCTGCTCCGAAGAACATTGAAAACAATGCGAAACCAATAATAAGAATGTCTATATTTTTTTTCATAATTAAACCTCTTTCTTTTATATATATAAAAAAGCCACATAGATACACTATGTGACTTTTATTTGCCTAGGATAAAAGAAGCCACATAGCATTCATCTATGTGGCTTAAATAACGAGTTAAATTACATAACGAGTTAAGCTTAGCCATCATAGATACAAATCCAACGGTTTGTATCTATGATGATTATCTTTATCATAAATACAAACCTAACTAAAATAGCTAAACCAATAATAGATATTTAATTTTAAACTGTTAGTTACGTTTATATTAGTTATCATATAAAAAACTCCTTCTAATCAATATTTATACTAATATTACATATATAATTTAAAATTGTCAATAAAAAATGTGAAAATTTAAAATATTCATATAAATATAAACTCATTATTTGGGGTATTTTTGATAAACTCGGTAGGGCATATTGTTCAAGTGCATTTATTATTTGGAAAGAAGAAAAGTATTTAAAATAGATCCACCTATGACTGAAGAAGAAGCAATCATGCAAATGGATTTACTAGAACATAATTTCTTTGTATTTAGAGACTTGAAAACACAAGAAATAAGCATAGCGTATAAGCGACATGATGGATATGGTATCATTGAACAAGTAGAAGGGATTATAAAAAGGACTTTTTTCTTTACAGTCCTTTTTTGGTTACAAGGAAACTTATAGCACTTTAAAATCTGTGTATAACCTGTGAATCAAAGTAATATCAATATATTTAAAAAATATAAAAGTGACAAGAACCTATAAAAATAAGTGTTCACGAAAACATCTGTTTTAGTGGACACACACGAAAATATAAATTCTGCTATAATTAAATTAACAATTGTTAAAAAGTAAGAAATAAGAAGGGAGAAATACTATGATATCCTGTCCTAAATGTAATAACAAATTTAGTTTTTCATCTAGATTAAGATCTGTAAATAAGTTAGTAATAGAGTGTGAAAAATGTAAAAATAGATATGAAATGAAGTATTCAAGATTACTTATGTTTATTAATGTATTCTTAATTGGTATAATTTCACCTCGATTAAAGTCACTTTTTCCAGACACTACTTTTTTAATTTCAATGATAAGAAGCCTAGCTATAGTTATTATTTGGTCTTTCATAGTATTTTTTATACTATCATATTTTATTAAATATGAAGAAATAGAGTAGTGATATACAATTTCTACTCTGTTCAATAAAACATATCTTTTTTTGTACATATTCAAGTAGCAGAGAAATATCTAAAAGCACTTAGAATAATATCGAAACTGTTCACGAAATTACAAACACCTTTTTAATGTACATTTTGGGGATTAAAATTTAAAAGAAAAATGAAATAATATCTTTAAAGCTCCTATTTTTTATTTGAATTTATCGAAGTTATTTCTTTTCTTGATAGGCTATTTTACATACAAAAAAGCCACAACTTGGGGAAATTGTAGCTTTAAAACTAAATGGGGGATATAGGTCTTACTTTTATATCCGTATCATATTTTTATTATCATCAATTCTAAGAAAAAAAATATATATATTTAAAAAAATTGAGCAAAATAAAAAGTTACATAGCTTTTTAAGGTTCATAAATTAATAAATGAAAATTAAGCACTTAGGTATATTTGTGTTTTTATTGAAAAAGTCACCAAACTAACTTTAATATAGTCTAAGATTTATAAAATTTAAAATAATACAATTTAAAATTGAGAAAAAAGAGGACCTAAAATGGAAAATGAGACATTAGTAAATTTTGAAGAAATACAAAAATTAACTTCGATAGATAAAAAATCATTAGTAGAAAGAACATTAAAACTATCAGAAGAAGTAGGAGAAGTTGCACAAGCAGTTTTAAGTTATTCTAATGCCTGTGGATGTGGATATAAGAACAAGTCAAAAGAGGATATAATTGAGGAATGTTTAGATGTTATAATAGTAGCAAGTTCAATAATAAGCCAAAACTACGATAATAAAATAGATATAGAAAATATAAAGAAGATATACCATGAGAAGCTTGAAAAATGGAAAGATAAGTGTGAATGTGAATAGAGAAGGAGATTATTTAAGTTGAGTATTATTTTTGTGAAATATTGTTTGTAGTATTTTTAAGTATGGGGGTATAGTAAAAAAATTAGTATTTATGTAGCTTTAAAATATAGATAGAAAAGGATAGGGGATTATGAATATACAATTGCTATTATCTGAGGTTTCACAGATTTCAAAGAAGTATGAACTAATAAATCAAAAAACTGGGGGATATTTTAATATATTTGATATAGCCAATATATCTACGACTGACTTGACGATATAAGGTTAAATTAAAATTATAGATTGTATAAAAATATGTGAATCAACTATTAAAAAAGCTTTGATATCACTTAATATAAAGTATATTTGGTAAAAAATCTCGAAAAAAATAGCTGCTCATATTATATGTATAATATGAGTAGCTATTTTTCACCCCGTTAAATACTATATTATCAGAAAATTCGATGAAATAAAAGACTTTAATTGTAAAAATTTTCTAGGTATAATTGATTTATAAAATAAATTCAATTAAAGAAAGAAGGGTTAGGAATGAAAAAAGCAGCAGCTATAACATTAGTATTATGTAGTGGTTTATTTATATCAAGTACAGAAGTAAGTAAGGTATTTGCAAATGAAAATATTAAAATAGAACATATAAATGTCCTAACTCAAAATGAAGCACTAGATATTTTAACTAAAAACAACGATAAAATTAATTATATATACCAAGGAAATGAAAATGACTTTGAACAATTAAAAGAGATTGGTAAAATGGGTTATGTATTTTTAACAGATATAGAAACAGATTTAGGATACTTTGTAGATGCAAATACAGGAGATGTTTATTACTTCCATCCAAGTGGATATATGGAGTTAATATAAAAAATAATTGTAATAAGTGGAGGAACTCAATATGAAGATGATAATAGTTTCAAAGAAAACAATTATAACAGATGGAATTAAAGAAAAAATTGAAAGTACACTATTAAGATTCGAAAAGTATATTAATGATGATACCGAAGTAAAAATAAAAATAGATGTTAAAAAGAAACACCAAAAAATAGAAGCTACAATATTTGCTAAAGAGGGCGTAATAATAAGAGCTGAAGAATCAACAGAAGATTTATATTCAGCAATTGACTTAGTATATGATAAGTTATATAAGCAATTAAGAAAATATAAAACACAATTAATAAAAAGAAATAAGAAAAATGAAAGCATTAGATTTGACAATATAGCAGAATATGTAGCATGTGATACTGATGATAATGAGATAAAAAGAAGAAAAGGATTTAAAATAGATCCACCTATGACTGAAGAAGAAGCAATAATGCAAATGGATTTACTAGGACATAACTTCTTTGTATTTAGAGATTTAAAAACACAAGAAATAAACATAGCGTATAAGCGACATGATGGATATGGTATCATTGAACAAGTATAAGGGATTATAAAAAGGGCTGTTTTCTTTACAGTCCTTTTTTGTTGGTAACTATTTTTTATAGGTATACTTATCATATTTTTGAAAAAATGAATAAAAGTTAGTTTAATAAATGTATACTAAATGACTATATTTTAAAATATTGTTGCTAACTATAAATACATAGATTTAATTTTCAATAAAGTATATAATTAATTGTAAATAAAAGGGAACAATTATTAAAATTTGTTCATCGATTTTAAAGGGGGTCATGAACTTTGAAAAAAACAGGTTTTAAAATCACAAGTTTAATTACTGGAGTACTGTTTATATCAATAGAATATATATATAAATTTAATGGCATATTGGGTTATAGTATAACTACTATAGGAACTTTAGCAATATTATTTCCAGTGATTTTCACTGCAAAGTTACGAAAATTTTTCATAGAGTTATTCTCTAATTTTTGGTGGATAGGTTAAACAATCCGAAATTTTTGATCATATGATTTATAATAAAGCTCAAAAGGTGGCGTAAGAATGAATGATAATAAACTATTTACAGTAAAAACTGCTATGGAAAAGAAAGATTACCATAAATTTTTATACATATCAACATTTCTAAAAAGTAAAACAATGATTCTCTTTGTACTTTTATTTTCTACTTTTGCATCTGCATTTCTTGCTTATAGTGAAAATCAATTTTATATAAAAGATTTTTTTATTTTTTGGATTGTATTAATTATTACAACAACTTTAATAACTATACTTAAGGTTGAAATAAGATTTAAACAAAGAATAAAAACTGACAAAACAGGAACATTCAATTCACAAGAAAAACTAGATTTTTATGAAAATTTTTTAATTATAAAAAGTACAGTATTTGAAGGAGAGGGCAAAATTAAGTATAATCAATTTTATAAAGTATTCGAGTCTAAGGATTATTTTATTACTTATTTTAATATCAACCAAGCAACTTTAATAAGAAAAAAAGATATAGAGAATGAAATTATTGAAAGTTTAAGGGCTTTGTATAAAAAAAATCTTAGAAAAAAATATAAAAGAATAAAGATATAAAAAATCAATTATAAATGAATAAGTCTATCATCAATGATAGTTATAAGGGTATATCTATTTTATATTAAGAACTAATCGGGGGATACAATGGAATTAAGAGATGTGTTAAGGATATGTTCTGGAATACTAGGACTTTGTTTTTATGGTGTTGCAATTATAGGTAATGAAAAGTTGAAAAAAGTAGTTAAACAAGATGAATTAGAAACCTTGAGGGAAAAAATTCTAAAAACTACTTCTAGAAATATAGTGTGTAGTATACTAGGTACTATATTTAGTTTATTTTCTATTTTCCTTTTACATTAGATAATTTAATTACTTGCAATTGCTGTTGATTCATAGTTGTGTAATATTGTGAATTTATAAATGAAAAAGGGGGGATTTGGTGAGTAGTTTTATTATAATAGGAGGAATATTTATTCCAGGTTTCATATTTTATAATTTTTGGTGTATAAAAAATAAGAAAATATCGATGTGGATAGATAAGAAGTTTGAAGTTACTCAAGATAACTATTTTAAATTTCAATTTAAAAGCAGTATATTTACATGTATACTTATGGCACTATTTATTCTGGGAGCGGTTGTTTTAAAATTGAACGAGAAATATATTTTTTTTATAGTATTTATATTTCATATTTCAATTTATATAACAAAAACTATTGCAATAAAAAGAAACTATATTGCTAAAAATTAATATATTCTTAAGTTGGAAATAAATGGTGTTTTGGTGGCTAGTGATGATGTTTTCAATTATAGTTATAGATTTATTTTGGATGTACTTAATTGTTAAGGATTAGGTATTTAAATTGAGCTACTAATTAAAATAACTCTTTTTTTATAATGATTATAAAAAAGGTACAAAAAGTTTTATTGTATCATAAATAGTTATGAAAAATACTAAAGGCTATAGTTTGTATTATACAAACTATAGCCTTAGTTGTAAATTTATTAATTATAACTTCGGAAATTTTAAGTATATGAAAACAAATGTTTTATTGAATATATTAAATACATAACTTAAAATTATGCCTGATGCTTTATTATTATTTTTCAGGAATTACAGCATATATAGCTATATCTTCCTTTGATAAATGACGGATTACTTCAGGTATTTGTTGAATTGCTATTATTACTTTAAATCCATATTCTAAATATTGAACACTATCTATAAAAGATATATTTTCTATAATTGTTTTTGCCATTTCAATACCGCCTATTTCAAAGTAAACAGTTACTTTATTATCACTATAATCAAATGGAGTTCCTTTAACATTAATATTCATAAACATATTACCCCTCTATTAGTATTTTTAATTTTAATTATAACATTAATTAGATAAATACTATACTCTAAAAATACATTTAAAACATATATATAATTTGTGTCAATATAGTGATATTAATATTTTTTTTTATTAGATCTTGATAACTTTAGTATCGCTATGTACTACTTAAACAAAATAAGTTTCAGCTTTATCTCATACTAATTATATTTTTTGACAATTCATTAATACTATCAGATAAAGCTTGTAGCTTTCCCTCTATCCTAACGAGCAAATACATACTAAGGGCAATAGGGAAACCCACAGAAGCTATCAAAGTTTGAATTTCTGAATTCATAAAAAATACACATCCCTTCAATATATTTATATATTACAAAATTCCCTTTACTAAAAAAGCTATGCAAGGAAGTCCCAAGCATAGCCTTAAATTTTATACTACCCTATAACTAAGTCATAAGGCGTAGTATCTGTAACAACAACCTTAGCTTCAACAGCTGCAACTAAATCCATTTCAGTTTCTATCTCAGCTTCACTTATATCTGTTATAAAATAAAATGCCTAGGAACGAATGTTTTATAGTTTAATAGTAAAAATAGGCATTAAAATAATTATTTTTTTAAGTAGATAAATATTATTCTTAAAAAAACATAAAGTTCTACGAACGCATAAGGGAAAATTAAGAATATGTGTTTGAGAAAAACATTGACTAAACAAACTACATCTAATATCATTATGTTAAAAGGAATGGTAAAAAAACTTAAAAAAGTTTAAAAAATATAAAAGGGGAAAGATATGCGAGTAAAATTAAAAAGCTTAAGAATGCAAAAAAATCTAACTCAAGAGCAAATAGCCGCCAAGCTACAAATAACAAGAGCCTACTACACAAACCTAGAACAGGGAAGGGGAAATCCCTCACTAAAGTTAGCAAGTAAAATAAAAGAAATACTAAACTACGAAAAAGACGACATATTCTTTGAGCAAAGCATATAAAAGTATATAAATTTAAGGGGGAGTATCATGGAAATAAAAATAGATATAAACTTAAACCTGCAAAACATAAATCAAATAATAGACAAGCTATCATACCTAATAAATAAAGGCACTTACATAGAACCAAACCCATCTACTAAGAATATATCACAAGAAGTAAGCAATAAATCAGATTTACAATCTTCAAATAATATAAAATCCGAAATTAAAGAAATAATTCCAGAAGCAAATGAAAATAAAGTAGATCTAACAATAGATGATATAAGAAATAAAATATCAAATCTATCTCAAATAGGGAAAGTATCAAAAGCCAAAGAAATATTATCAAAATACAATGCAACTAAAGTATCACAAATAAATAATGAAGATTATGAAAACCTATACAAGGAACTAAACTACGAATTAAGTAATTAAATTTATAATTTTAATGAATATTACAAGGGGGATAACATGAAAGTTATAACAGGAAAAATCAGAATGAACTATACAAATTTATTCACACCAAAAAAGCTAGAAGAAAGCGACGAGCTAAGATACTCGCTATCTATACTAATACCAAAGAATGATATAGAAAGTATAGAAAAGATAAATGAAGCAATATTTAATGCAAAACAAAAAGGCTTAACTATATGGCAAGAAGTAAATGATGAAATAAAAACACCACTAAGAGATGGAGATTTAGAAAAAGGTGACAATGAAGTATATAAAAATCACTATTTCCTAAATGCAACTAGCAAATACAAACCAGGAATAGTTGATAAATCATTAAATGAAATAAAAAACCAATCAGAAATTTATGCAGGGTGTTATGGAAGAGCTAGTATAAATTTTTATCCATTTTATAAAAATGGTATATGTGGAATAGGGTGCGGTATAAACAATGTACAAAAGATAAGTGACGGAGATCTAATAATAACAAACTCAAGACCAGAAGATGACTTTAGCATAATAGAAGATGAGGATATATTATCATGATAATGAGCATTGATATAGAAACTAAAAGTAGTGTAGACCTTGCTAAATGTGGGGTCTATGCTTATGCACAGGATAAAGACTTTGAAATACTACTTCTTGCATATGCTTTTGATGATGAAGAAGTAAGTGTAATTGATTTAGCAAATAACAAATTAATTCCCAGTAGAGTAAAGAAAGCCATCTTAAACCCAAACATAATAAAATACGCTTTTAATGCAAATTTCGAAAGAGTATGCCTAAGTAAATACTTTAATACTAAATTAAATATAGAAAGCTTTAGATGTAGTCAAGCCATGGCGCTTAGACTTGGACTTTCACACGGCTTACAAAATGTAAGTGAAATATTAGACCTAGATGTTAAAAAAGATAAAGAAGGTAGAGCATTAATAAAGTACTTTAATAGTCATAACCCAAGTGAGGATCTATTAAAATGGGAAAGTTTTAAAAATTACTGTAAAACAGATTGTATAGTAGAAAGAAATATAAGGCAGAAACTAGATAAATATGAAACCACAGATTTTGAAGTTCAAATATATATACTAGATCAAAAGATAAACGATAGAGGCGTTACTATAGATACTAATTTAATAGATAAAGCCATAAACTTGAATTTATATAATGAGAAAATACTAAAAGAAAAATTAAAAAACTTAACAAATATAGACAATATAAAAAGCCCAGCTCAAGTTAAAAAATATCTAAAAGATAAACACAACATAGAAGTAAATAGCTTATCTAAAGAAAACGTAGAGAAACTAATACAATCTACCAATAACCAAAAGCTAAAAGAAATACTAATTCTAAGACAATCATTAAACAAAACATCCATAAAAAAGTATGAAGCTATGAAAAGAACTATAACAAAGGATAAAACTATAAAAGGATTATTCCAGTACTATGGAGCAAATAAAACCGGAAGATGGTCAGGAAGACTTGTTCAAGTTCAAAATCTACCACAAACAAACTTAAGTAACATTGACATACCAAGAAACATATTAAAGCAATACAACACAGAGGATGCACATGAATTACTAGAAATACTATATGATAATACAGGGCATATACTTTCAAATCTTATAAGAACATCATTCATACCAAAAGAAAATAAAAAGCTAATAATATCAGACTTTAGTGCAATAGAAGCAAGGGTACTAGCATATATTGCAAATGAAAAATGGAGAATAAATGTATTTAACTCCCATGGCAAAATCTACGAAGCTAGTGCAGCTAAAATGTTTAAAGTAGACATAAATAAAATAACTAAAGATAGCCCATTAAGGCAAAAAGGAAAAATAGCAGAACTAGCACTTGGTTATCAAGGAAGTGTAAATGCACTTATATCTATGGGTGGCGATAAAATGGGACTAAGTAATGTAGAAATGGAAAATCTAGTTAAAAACTTTAGAAGCTCAAATAATAATATAGTGAACTTTTGGAAAAGTGTAGACATGATAAGTATAAATACCATAAAGCATAAAAAAAATATAAAACTAAATTCTATAGAATTTATATATGATCCAAACTATTTATTTATAAAATTACCATCTAATAGATGTCTTGCATATTACAAACCACAAATAGAAATAGATAAAAAATTTAATAGAGAAATAATAACATATAAAAGCATAAACCAAACTACCAAGAAATTTGAAAAAAACTATACTTACGGAGGGAAGCTAACAGAAAACATAGTACAAGCAATAGCTCGTGATATATTAGCCGCAAAAATGCTAGAACTAGATAAAAAAGGCTTTGATATCATAATGCATGTACACGATGAAGTTGTGTTAGAAGTTGATGAAGCTGTAAGTATAGATGATATAAATGAAATAATGGAGGCGGAAATACCTTATCTTAAAGGACTTAATTTAAAAGCAGATACACAAATAAGTTATTACTACAAAAAATAGATTTTATTAATATAGATCTTATTAATTATTAATTTTTTTCCTGGGCAATAAGAAACAAATTTAGGCAAATTAAAGAATAAAATGGGGGATAAGCATGATAAACATAGCGCTTTGTAACAATAGAAAAGATAAAACATATAAAAATTATGAAATACCATTTACAAAACTTATAGAAAAACTAAAACAAA
Organism: Romboutsia sp.; assembly: GCF_056995035.1. Lineage (NCBI taxonomy): Bacteria > Bacillati > Bacillota > Clostridia > Peptostreptococcales > Peptostreptococcaceae > Romboutsia > Romboutsia sp. Next base: position 135,808 of record NZ_JBXKIW010000074.1, read on the forward strand.
CTACCTACACAAATGAAACCTATAAAGAATACTTAAACCTTCCAAAAGACCATCAAGATAATATAAAAGATGTGGGTGGATTTGTAGGGGGATACCTTATAGATGGCAAAAGAAGCAAATTAACAGTTAAAGATAGAAGTATATTAACATTAGATGTAGATTACGGATACCCGGGTATGATGGAATTTATAGAAATGAGTGCAGAGTTTACTTGCGCTATGTATACCACTCATAAGCATAATAGGGAAAATGAAAGATTTAGAATAGTAATACCACTAAGTAGAAAAGTTGACATTATAGAATATGAAGCATTAGGAAGAATTGTAGCAAAACAATTTGGAATAGACTACTTCGATGATACCACTTACGAACCAAGTAGACTTATGTACTTTCCATCAACTAGTAAAGATGGGGAGTTTAAATTTATACATATAGATGAAAATTATCTAGAGGTAGAAAATTATTTAAATGAGTACGAAAACTACAAAGATAAAACACTATGGCCAAAATCTTCAAGAGTAGAAAAAATACAAAACCTAGATAATCAAAAGCAACAAAATCCACTACAAAAACAAGGAATAATAGGAGCCTTTTGTAAGACATATAACATTCATGAAGTAATAGAAAAATATCTAAAACAAATATACACCCCTACAATAGAAAAAAACAGATACACATATAAGCAAGGCTCATCCTATGGAGGACTTATAGTATATGAAGACTGCTTATTTGCATACTCACATCACAGTACTGATCCTTGTTGTAATAAACTATGCAATGCCTTTGACTTGGTTAAAAATCATAAATTTAAAACATTAGAAGAAGAAAAAGCCTTTGAAAATATGGTAGAGCTAGTATCAAAGGATATAAATGTTATAAAAACCTTAGGGCAAGAAAGCCTTAAAATAGCTGCATCTGAATTTAGTATGCATGAAGATACAGACACAGATAAAACAAATATAGCTATAGAAAATAAAAATAAAAAAATTGAAGATAATTCTAAAAATATCGTTACAGAAGTTAATAAACAAAGTGAAACAAACCTATGGGTTACAAAACTTGAAGTAAATAAAAAAGGAATTTATACAAGTACTATAGATAACATAGTTTTAATAATGGAAAATGACGAAAACCTAAAAGGTAAAATAGCATTAAATGAATTTTCACATCAAATAGTTATAAAGAAGAACTTACCTTGGAGGAAAATTAAAAACGTACATTCTGGAGATACTTGGTGTGATAATGACGATAGTAACCTTAGACATTATATAGAAAGAGTATACAAGATAAAATCTCAACAAGGCATATATGATGGAATAAGTGTAGTTGCTAATAAACATTGCTATCATCCTATAAAGGATTATCTAAACGCTGTAAAATGGGATGGTGTTAATAGAGTTGATAATTTATTTGTAGATTATTTAGGAGCAGAAAAAAGTAAATATACAAGTGCAGTAACAAGAAAAATTCTAGTAGCTGCAGCTAGTCGTATATTTAATCCAGGAGTTAAATTTGACAATATGGTTGTATTTGTAGGAAAGCAAGGACTTGGAAAAAGTCACTTTCTTGACTTGATAGGTAAGGAATGGTACTCAGATTCTATCAATACAGTAGTAGGAAAAGAAGCTTATGAACAATTACAAGAAGCATGGATAGTGGAAATGGCAGAACTATCAGCTACTAAAAAAGCAGAAACAGAAAGTGTTAAGCACTTTATATCTAAAAGAGAAGATGTATATAGAGTTGCTTATGGAAGAAGAGTTGAGAAGTTTAAAAGGCAATGTGTGTTCTTTGGTACTACTAATGATGATGAGTTTTTAAAAGACAAGACAGGCAATAGAAGGTTTTGGCCTGTTAAGATTGGAGTAAATAAGATAGAAAAGTCTATATTTAAAGCGCTAAATGATTATGAGATAGATAATATTTGGGCAGAGGTTGTGGAGATTTATAAGGGTGGAGAGAGCTTGATACTTAATAAGGAAGAAGCTAGTATGGCTCTTAGGTGTCAGGAGCAACATTTGGAGGTTAGTCCTAAGGAAGGTATGATTAGGGAGTATTTGGAGATGTTACTTCCAAAGAGCTGGGACAAGATGGATATTGCTGCTAGAAGGATGTATGTTCAAGGTGGGGATTTTACTTCTTTTGAGGAAGGTAGTGTAAAGAGGGAAAGAGTTTGTGCTATGGAAATATGGGTGGAACTTTTTAGTGGTGATCCTAAGTTGTTGAGTCCTTTTAATGCGAGGGAGATTAATGATATTTTGAGAAATGTTGAAGGTTGGAAGGCTTATGATAAGGGCTCTGGGAAGCTTAGATTTGGTAGTATTTATGGAAATCAGAGGGCATTTGTTATAAATGATGGATGTGATTGCGATGATTAAAGGTGTAGCTATAGGATAGAAAAGTGTGTCCATAGAGCTTGAAAAGTGTGTCCATAGGTGCTAAAAATGTGTCCATAGAGCTTGAAAGTGTGTCTATAGGTACTAAAAATGTGTCTATACAAAGAGGAAGTGTGTCCATAGAAATTATATGTTGATTTTAAATTTTTAGTTCTTATCATAGGTGAAGGTAAAAAAGTGTGTCCATGTGTCTATATTATTTTTGTAAGGACACACCTATGGACACGCCTTAGATTAAGTAATACCAATGGCTTTAGTTAAAGTGTGTCTATGTGTCTATACTTTTATATATATAGTTAAATAAGTAGATATATATAGATAATATAAGAATAATTAATATATATATTATATAAGGGGGAACGGGTATGAATTTTGAAGAGTTAGTTGTTAGTGATGATTTTCCAGAAGGAGTGAAGGATTTTGTGGAGGTTTTGGGTATAGATGTTGCTATGGATATTGTTGATTATTGTGGTGGGAGTATGTTGTATTTTCCTAGTAAGAGATCTGTGGTTAGGTGCGCGAGAAACAGGGTTATTAGGAGTGAGTTTAATGGGGCAAATTATAGGGAGTTGGCTGGAAGGTTTGAGATTAGTGAGATGCAGGTTAGGAACATTGTGAAGGGAATATAGTATATTTATAATTAAATTCCAATATGTGGAAGTATTATACTTGTGTAGAACTTATAACAATGTTATTATATTATGTGGAAAAGGTGATTTTTATAACACTGAAGGATTAAAAAGATAAAATTGTATAAGTGAAATATATTAGTATGAGCGAGATAGATATGAAAGTGGATATAATCAGGAAATAGTTTTGGACAGGGGTTCTACTCGTCTCGTCTTCACCATTGAAATCTACGAAATACTCATATTCGTATTGATATGAGTATTTTTAGTATATATAGATATATTACACTATAATATTAACAGTAAATTATTAATAAAGGGGATTAGCATGAGAGTTAAACTATTAAGTGAATTAGATAAAGATATATCTAGTAAAAACTCACACGAAATATTAGAAAAATATATTACTATATTTAAAGAAAATATAGTGAAATTACATAAAAAGGAAATAAATATTGGAGAAGAATTTTTTAGGGCAAGGGTAGGCTGTGGAAAATTTAAAGGAGCAATAGATGATTTAGATATAGAGGTTGATATCCCATACTTTCAAAGAGATATAGAAGCAGTGCCTATATTTTTTGCTGCTGGGGGAAGATTTAATAGAAAAGGAAATTCATTTTTGTACTTGGCATCTGATATTAATACTTGTGTATCTGAATTGAAATTAGAAAAGAATCAAATCTGTAGTATTGGTAAATTTAAATGTGTTAAAAACCTAAAATACCTTAATTTAACTATTAATAGTACAGATAATTTTTTTAATGAAGTTAAGGAAACAATGCTTCAACCAATTCATAATGAAATTAGGTATAAATATTTAGTTACGCAATTTATTTCAGATATTATAAGAAATATTGGCTTTTCTGGAATTATATACGAAAGTACTCAAGGAAAAGGTGAGAATATAGTATGTTTTGATAGAACAGCATATAAATTTATAGATTATAGTGATGAAATGTATAAAGTCACTAAAATAATTTATGAAGTGAGTAAGGTAGAAGAAGAATACAAAAAGTACAGAGATTATGATAAATTATTGAACTCCTGTAATTTACATGAAGAAGATGAGCAAGATAAGGTTTTTGATTACATACAAAATAAGATAGATTATGAAAAGATATAAGTTTATATACAATATAGAAATATTTTAACAATAGAAGAGGGGCTTATTATGCAAGAAATAAAATTTTTATGTGATGACCTAAAGATAAATACAACATGTGAAGAATGTTTAAATTTTGAAAATATAGAGAATGTATTTTTTTATATTATAGATGATATTGAAGTAATTGGGAGTATAGATGGTAAAAACATGAACTATGGAATATATTCAAATATTAATCCCGATGATAATCTAATTACTTTAAATTTTAAAGTATTATTTGAAGGTGAAAGATTTGAAGTTGATTTACATAAACAAACATATAAGATTAAAGATATCCATTTAGATACACTAGAAGTTTTGATAATATCAAACGAAAAAAGTGATAAGTTATATGAATTTAAAATATTGATTAAGAATATTTTAAAGAAGTATTTTAAAGAAATTCATATAATAAGAGATGATGAAAATGAATTATTATGTACTAAACTTTATCATAAAATTCATAAAATAGAAAATTTATTTAGAAGTGCAATTAATAATTATATGTTACGAAAGTATGGAATTTCATGGTTTAAGAACAACATAGTAGGGGATTATCAAAGTAAAGTAAATATATATTCACAATGGTATAATAGAAAATATGGCACATTTAGAGATATAAGACATGAATTATTTAATTTACAGACTGATGATTTAATAAAAATGTTAAAAAGTAGTTATATTGACCAATTATCAAAACCTAACATTGAAAGTATAAATAAATTAAAAGAAATTTTAGGAGAGAATGCAGCTACTGTTATAAAAGAAAAATATATTGGTTTAGAGTCTATATGGGAAACTGATATTAGTTCTTTATTACCAAATGACTTTGTAGATATATGGGAAGAATTTTCTAAAATGAGAAATATGATAGCTCATAACAAACCAATATGTAATGATTTGAAAAGGGATATTGAGGCAAAAGTTGAAGACTTGTCTAGAATTATAACTACTTTTGAGAATAGAATTAATAGCAGATTGAAATCTATTGAGAAAAAAGAAGTTGAAAGAATAGAACATGAAATGCATTATGAGTTAGAGTGTGAAGAAGCTGGAATATCTACACTTAAAGATAAAGATGATGTGTTAAATGAAATTTATGAAAATGAAGAGTGGTATTCATTCTGGGGAGAATTAGAAGAACATTTGAGTCAATATAAAACTAAAGTGGAGGATTTGTCTTGTAGTTTATTAAATATATTTGATGACAATACATTTAGTGACTACACTATAGAAGAAATAAAAAGATATGTAAAGTCAATTTATGAAATATTAGAATCTATTAGCATAGAAATAGGAGAATATCGTTTTAATATACTTGACACAATAGAAACTGATGCTCAAAAACATATAGTATTAAGTGATTTAATAAATATCCTTGAAATGTGTAGTCAGATAGAAGAGAAGATAATATATACAAAAACTGAAGACTTAGACGGATTTGAAAATTTACTATTTAATTTTAATGATTTATTAAATAATAATATTCAAATAGTATCATTAGGTGATATATACCCTGAACATGGATGTAGTAATGATTTAGATATAATATTAACTTTTAACGGGGAACGTATTGGACTTGGAAAGATAGAAATAACATACGGAGATTATGAGATGAATTTTGATCAAGGATATAACATGCCGATACTAGAAGATGAATTAGGAATTAATTTAGATGAAATTAATGTAAATTTAAGACAATATTTTGAAGAAGAAATAAAAAAAATAGACAGGTATTATAATATTATTAATAATTCTAAATAAAAATGAATTTATAATTATAAGACTTGTATCGTGGGTATTATTCCAGCGAATCGTCTCCATCATTGAAATCCACGAACACTCATATTCATTGAATATGAGTGTTTTTAATATGTTTAGAAACAGAGTAGAAATTCATCTAGTATTTTAATAGTGTATCAAACAAAACCACAGTAACAAATATTAGTATAAAAGTTTAATAATTGTGATGATTATATGGGTATGATAAACTTAAAATATAGAATTATAAAACATAAAATAAAGGTGGGGAAGATATGCCAATTCCAACATATGAAGAAGTAATGTTACCTCTGTTAAAAGTTATATATGATGGGAGAATATATACTAATAAAGAGTGCGAACAGGAACTAAGTAAAATATTTAATTTAACAGAAGTAGAATTAAATGAAAGAGATTAAATGAAAGATTATCTAGTGGTAAAAAAACTTTTTATGATAGATTAAACTGGGCTAAAACATATTTGAAAAATGCAGGATTAATAGAAAGTGCAAAAAAAAGAGGTATATTTAAGATAACTAAAGAGGGAAAGTTATTAGTTGAAAGCAAACGAGAATGTATAGATTCTAAATACCTAAGAAAATATCCTAAATTTATTGAATACATAGAAAGAAGTAGTAAAAAGAAATTACCACAGGAATTAAGAAGGGAAGTTACAACAATACAAGATATACCTAATATAAAAACACCACTTGAAGAATTAGAAGAAGCATACATAGCAATAAAGGAATCTCTCAGAGATGAATTATTGGAGAAATTAAAGCAGGTAGATTTTTATAAGTTTGAAAATATAGTAGTTGACTTGATAATCAGAATGGGGTATAGAGGATCAAAATCAGAAGCAAAAAGAAGTCTTACTAAAAAAGGTAGCGATGAAGGCATAGATGGAATTATAAATGAGGATAGGCTAGGTTTAGATAGGATATATGTACAAGCTAAAAGATGGAAAGAGAATAATGTGAGCAGACCAGAAGTTCAAAAATTTGCAGGAGCATTGGATGGACAAGGAGCAATAAAAGGGATTTTTATTACGACTTTTAACTTTACTAAGGAAGCAGTAGAGTTTTCAAATAATCTATATAATAAGAAGATTATATTAATAGATGGATATAAATTAGCTGATCTAATGATTGAGTTTAACGTAGGTATTTCAATTGAAGTAACGTATGAAATTAAGAGAATAGGTAGTGATTATTTTTCAGATGAGTAATAAAGAATAGATTATAAAATAAAGGGGGGCAATTAATTGAATGTAAACATAATAAGTGATTTAATTAAATATCAAGATGAATATAATATCAATATTAAAAGTGAAAAAAATGTAATTAAATTGTTAGAGGATCTAAATAGTTTGAATAAAGATGATAAATATATTATACAAACACAATACATAAATTATGTATATAAAATATATTTTAATTTGGGTAAATTTTATAATGAAAGTAATGCTCCATTTAAAGCAAAGCAAAATACATTCTATTATATTAAGTCTATATTAGATAAATACAATACGGATTATACTAAAGGTAATGTTATTATTGTATTGAATATACTCTCAAGAAATTCACTAAAAAGTTTTATTTTCAATAATGATAATCAAGAACTAAATGAAACTATTAATATAATAAATGAAATAAATGAATATTTGAATTTAGATATATATAAGAACAATGAGGTTAATAAATATTTAGAATTAATTAAGGATAAAAAATTTGAGTTTATAATGTCATTTATAATACCATTCCCTATATATATAAGTTCTAATACTGAGTTAATAAGTAAAATAGATGATAAAATATATAAATTTAAATTTGACTTAATGCCTAATAAAGAAAATTTTATTCAGGGAGAAAACTCATTTGTAATATATGATAAAGATAGATATGGATTATATAATAAAAGTGTTGTTACAATAGAAGGTGGATTGAACTTAAATAATAAATTGTGTAAAAGTGATGCTTACAATTATAGTTATTTAGTAGATGAAAGTGTTAATGTTATAAATAAATTTATCGACTCTTTTAGATTAATAGACGATTTTTACTGGGTCCAACGAATAAATAAATATATGTTAGCAGGATTTAGTTTAGAGATAAAGGGAATAAATGAAAAATTATACAGAGTAGAATATTCAACTTATAAAGATGAATCTATTAAAATTACAAATGATATAACTTCTATAATAGAAGAAAAAAGTATTAATATTCTTGAGAATAAATATAGCAACGGGTATAAATTATGGGAATCAATATTATCTGATTCAAAAGACTATTATGAAATAGGTAAATATCGTGAAGCTATAATTTTAATAAATAATGCATTTGAAAATTATATTGAAACAGAAATAAAATCAAAAATGCTATCCATTATAGGAAAAGAAGAAACAGAAAGTCTATATAATGGAGTATTAAAATATGATACATGGAAATTAAAAGATAACTTTACAAATGAAGAGTTTACAAAGTTTAAAGAATTAGAGTTAGTAAAGAATGAAAAACCAACAACCTTTAAAATCGTAAAGGAATATACTAAATTAGCTAAAATTGAAATATCCAATACAAAATTAGATCGGATTATTAGAAAAATAAGAAATAAAAGAAATGATATAATTCATGGAAGGGTACATAATTTTGATGAAAAAGAATTAAATTATATTTCAAAAGAAGCTATATATTACTTTGAAGAATTTATTAGTATAGTATAAATTAAGTAATAAAATAATTATATATTTGAAATTCTAATACTTGTAATAGGTTTATAATTTAGAGAATACAATTAATCAGTAGTTATATTAAATAATATGATGGGGTGATTATTTGTATTTTCCATTTTTAAGAGGTAAGCGCAATGAATTTTGGGCATTAGAAAAAGTAGAAAAGCTTATTTTAGAGAATGAGGTTATTCCTATAATAGAACTAGTGGATAAGACAAAGAACTTAAAAACACTAAATGATAAAGAACTTAATATGATAATAATAGTAAATCCTTTAGTAGGAGAACTTAAAGAGAATAGTAGTTGGATAGAGAATGAAATAATTAATAATCTTAACAACAAAGAAAATATTATTGTTGCATATCAAATAACTAGTACAAGTAAAAAAAGAGATATAAAAGAATTTTATAGAAAGTGGAAAAATTATAGTATATGCTTTATACATAAAGAAGAGATTGAATATATTGATTGGTTTTTAGATGAATATATGAAAGAAGATATACTAAATATAGTAGAAATAGATTATATAAGCAATTATTATTTAGAAAATATAAAAATAAACTCATCTAAAGTAGTTATATTATCAGATGGATTTGATAAAAAAGAGACAAATAAAGATTATTTAGACTGGAGTAAATTTACAACATATAATTACACCTATAAAAATGAAGGTTTTTATGGTTATTCAGATTATTTAATGATAGGTAGAAAATATGTAGAGGGTGGTGGACCTCCACATACTATAGCTATACACTATACTTATCTAAAAGCTGATGAAGTAATTATGAAGCATTTTACTTCAGATAATAAAATTGGAGCAGATAAAAGGAATGAAAAGATTTTTGAAGCATTAGTAAAATTAAATAAATTCATAAAGATGGAAGAGCCATATAATACAAGAGGTACTAAGATATTTCAGGAATTATATGAAAACCAACACAGTACCTCATTAGAAAAGCTAAAACAATATTCAATAGAGCATCATATAGAAAGTATTACTTTTAGTATTAAAAATGCTTAATGAAAATATTTTTATATAAATTAGTAATAATGAATTAAATTAATAGATTAATATTCATATATTAAAGCTACAATGTGGAATAGTGATATTATTCTTGAGTTTTGTCTCCAACATTGAAATCCGCGAATACTCATATCCATTGGATATGAGTATAATTTATAATGCTAAAGAATTATGAATTATACACTTGTGAATAATTATCTTTTAAAAATAGCATTGCAACAAAATATCAATTAAGATTTTTGGAGAAGTGTTTATTAGAATTTTGTAAAATTAGTTTTTAATGTAGAAGAGTTAAAAAGAACATAAATAAAATCAAAAGAAGAATTAGAAAATTTATTCAAACCATTAATGCAACAATCATTCAATGGAGAATTATAATTAAATAGTGTAAAATGGTAAGAGGGTAGAAAATTCTACTCTCTTTAAATATATAAATTTCAACTAGGGGGAGTATTTATGGATATACATACGTTAGAATCTATAAGAAGAATAAAAGAAGCTTCAAAAAATGGAAAGCTTGTAATGTTTGTTGGTGCTGGGGTATCGGCTTTGTCAGGATACCCAAGTTGGGGAGGATTAATAGAAAAATTAGATTTAAGTAGAGAAAAAAATGGATACTACTCTGATGAGGACTATCTTACTATACCACAAAAATATTACAATTCTAGGGGACATAAAGAATACTACGATATAATAAAGCAAACTTTTGATGTAGAACTAGAACCCAATTTTATTCATGATGAAATTTTAAGGTTAAAACCTACACATATAATAACAACTAATTATGATAACTTAATAGAAAAAGCTATAACTAAAAAAGGAATGTTTTATGATGTTATATCTAGAGATAGAGATGTAGCAAATACTAAAAGTAGAAATTTTATCATAAAAATGCATGGTGAGATAGAGCATGAAAATATAGTGCTTAAAGAAGAAGATTTTATAAATTATGATAATAATTTTAAGCTTATAGAAACTTTAGTTAAATCTGTAATAGCCTCAAATTTAGTAGTATTTGCTGGATATTCAATAAAAGAAGTGAATGTAAAGAAGATATTAAGTTGGGTAAAAGAATTACAAGGTGAGAGTTTCCAGCCTACATATTGGCTATATATTGGGAGCCCTAATAGAGATAAAGATAAAATTACAAAAGAAGATTATGATTATTATAAAGGTAGAGGTATAAATATAATAGATTATAATGATTTAAAAGAAAGTGAAAATAAGATAGATAATTATGAAAATAGATATAAATTAGTATTAGATAGTATATTAAATTATGAGAAAAATAAAGAAGTACAAGGTGTTAGAGGGATTGAACATTTATATAATAAGCTATTACCTTTAAACAAACTTAATAGAGTAAGAGTAAAAGATTTAAGAGATAAAATAGGTGATGATTATATTATTGATGAAATTGGAAGGATAGACAACCTATCTGCATACTCAGAAGAAGATAGGTCTACTAATTATATTGAAAAATTTAATCAATTATATACAAAGGTTGCTAATAATGAAAAAATAGATAATAACGAAAAATACAAAACTATAGCAAATATATTTAAAAAAGGTAATATACTAGCATATATATCAAGAGAAGATAAAGAGAATATAGTATATAAATTTGATAATAACTTATGCAAAAGTGATTACTATGAATTTAACTACTTAGATATGAATGAGTCAATTATAAAAATAAATACAGATATTAATAATGACTATATCAAAGCATTTAATTTATATAAACTAGGAAGACATAAAGAATCTTATAGCCTATACTCTAATGTTTCTATTAAAGCTTTTGAAACTAAAAACTATTTACTATACTATTTATCACAAATAAATAGATATTGGGTAGGAATGTTAATTAAAGGATATAAATATAGATATGAGGAAGAATTTGTAAACAAGGTTATGTTAGATATAGAAAATATTGATTTATCTAGTTTATTTAATAGTTTACCAACAACATTTAAGAATGATTTTAAGACTCTTGAAGATATAGCTAACTTTAAATTTGTACATAATAATTTATTTAATGTGTCCAATATAGGCAAAAAAGTAGATTATAATAGAGAAAGTTATGTTGCTGAGTTTGGACTAACTAAATTAAATAAATTATTATACTTAATAAATGAAATCCTAGAATTTTTAAATGAAAATTATATTATCCTAGATGATTTTAGTGAAGTTAAACTTTTATTTACAGAATATACAAGAGTAATACTTGCAGAGTACTCATCTAAGTTTAACAAAAAATTAGTGATAAATAATACAGCAGAACTTTTTGGAACTCAAGATAAAATTAATAGGATTACAATTGATTATACAGATATACTGATTATGACTAGGTATATAGAAAATAAGGAATTAAAAAATATATTTGATAAATTTAGTATTACGATACTAGAGATTAATGACACATCAAAATGTATATCTATATTTGAAAATGTTTCAAACTATTTAATAAATATGAAATATATAGATATATATTTAAGACAAAAACTAAAGAATGAGTTAGAAAATATAGTATTTTTATTAAGATATATGAGGCTATCCACAGACGAATATATTAAAATAATCGAAGTACTGTCTGTTATAGATGAATCAATTTTATCTATGAATGATAAAATTATGTTTTTAGATAAACAGGAAGTTTATAATCAAAATAAAGATGTAAGAATAATTCATAAATTAGATGAATGGTTATATAATGAATTTTCAAACTATAATATATTGAAAAAAAACAATAATGCTAGGTATACTTCTATTGGTCAATATGTACATGTCAAAGATAGTAATTATATATCTAAGATTGATGATTTAGCAAATAGTCAAATTAATTATACTGATAATGATGAGTTGTTAAATATAATTTATTTAAGTATAGTATTATCAGAAAAAACTATAGAAAAATTAAAAAACAAAGTAATAAATAAGTTAAAAGAGGAATTTAGCTTTGATTTATTTAAGTCAGGTGTTATGTATAAGGTTATAGATAAGAGTGAAATTTTTGAAGATGACATTTATAAATATATAAAAGAATTAGAAAAAAATCGAAATACTAGTGTAAGAGTATATCCAGATGAATTTAAAGAAATATTAGAATCTATTGGTATTATTATCTTTAGAAATGAATTATCTAAAGATAAATTTAAAGAATTTATTAAATACAGTGATAAATTAAACTTTTTAATTGATCCAGATGGATTTGATTATAGTGATTTTAAAGATGAATGGATTCTAGAGTATAACAAAGTTTTTCATGAAGCTATATCAAAAACAAAAGCTGGATTGAAAGTTAAAAAAATATTAGAAAAGTACATAAGTAGTGGTCAAAGTGATAAAGAGATATTAGATTTATACTTTGAAGTATACCAAGAATTAAGGTTTATAAAGCCTAAAAAAAGAATTCGTAGGAAATTTATAAAGTGATTTAAAAGATATTATGTATAATATATAGTAGAAATCCCTAGAAATCTAGGGATTTTATTGTTTTGCATTAAATTGTATAATCTATAAACTTCATCCAAAATATTAAAAAATGAATACCACATAAAAAACATAGAATAAATAAACCTCACATGTTAATAAACTTGATATGAGAGGTGAAAAAAATGGAAGACATATTAAAGTCATACAAAGAAAGATTAATAAAAATAAGTGGAAGAAACAGAAGCTTATGCTGTAAAAAACTACCTAAAAAACGAGGATTTGACTTACAAAAGATAAATGAAATAAAAAACGAAGAACTTAAAAAATGGCTAATAAACAGACATGAAAAAAAGTTCAATATAATAGATGATCCATATAAACTATCAACCTCAAAATTAAGAAAAATAAAAGAAGAATTAGAAACAAAAGAAAAACTAGAAATACAAAAACTAAAGCAGAAATACTTAGATAAATTAGAATGTGAAGAATTAAAAATAAAAATAGATGAAATAAATCAAAAATATAGAAAAGTACTACAAGATGAAGAAGAAAAACTTAAAAATCAATTAGATAATATATTAGCATACACACATAGTTTAAAATCTTTATCTAAAGAAATAACAGCATTAAAGAAAGAAACAGGAAGAGATGAACTATATATAGGATATCCATTTGTAGAAGGGAAGTTTAAAGATAATTCATTTGTAAGAGCGCCACTATTTTTATTTCCAGTATCAATAAATATAAATGGGTCTACAGTATCTTTATTAAACAACGTAGATAGTCCAATATTACTAAATAAAGTGTTTATACTAGCACACAGTAAATTTAATGAAACTAAGGCATTTGATATGGAAGTTAAGTGTGAATCTCTTAATGAAGACTTTATACAAGACACCTTAAAAGAGCTAAAGAAAAATGATATCCATATAATATATGAGAATAATGAATTTGAAAAATTTAGAGAATACACAGAAAAGAATATACCAAATTATAATATAGGCACATTATTTATAAAAAACTATACTGTTTTAGGACAGTTTCCTATATCAAACTCTATATACACAGATTATGAATGTTTAGAAGGTAAAGATAAAGGTCAATTATTAAAAGATTTATTACATACTAAAAATAATGTAAGTATCGGAGATTATGAAATAAAAGAAGAACATGGTAAGTTATCTTTTAGTGAAAAAGACTTATATTTTGTGTCTAATTTAGATTATAGTCAAGAAAAGGCTGTTAAAAAAGCTAGTGAATCTAAAAATTTAGTAATCTATGGTCCACCAGGTACTGGTAAATCTCAAACTATTGTTAATATAATAGCTGATGCATTGGCAAAGAATAAAAGGGTTTTAATGGTGTCACAAAAAAAGGCAGCACTAGATGTTATTTATAATAGGTTAGGGCCATTAAATAGTAAAGCTATAATAGTACATGATGCTAATAAAGATAAAAAGGCTTTTTACGAGAAAATAAAAAATGCTTTAGAAGATGTAAAAGTAAATGATATGAACTTAGAAAATAATATAAGCTTAAATGCTGAAATAATAGATGAACATATACAAATGCTAGAGTCTTTGGCAAAGGTATTAAATGAAAAAAGAGATTATGGTATATCACTTCAAGAGATGTATGCAATTAGTAGTGATATAGTATCTAAAGAAGATTATAGGTATGAAGAATTTTTAAAGTTTAGAAGAAAAAATAGTTTTAAAAGTTATAAGTATCAACAATTAAATGAAGTAGTTAATAATTTAGATGATACAAAGTTAAGTGCATTTATAAATTACGAAGATATGAGAATTAAAAATTCTTATATAGAAGATATAAATTATAAAATGAATTTTATGGATATAGATGAGCTTATTAGAAATATAAAAGAGTCTAGAAAATCTATAAATATGATAATGCATAAGAGAGATTCTAATAAACAAATCTATGATAGTATAATGCTTATGTTTGAAGGTAAAGAAATTAATTTAGAAGAAAAAAGAGTATTAGATTTTGCTAAGGATTTAAATAGTAAAAATAATGGTTATATTTTGCAAAAATTAAACAATGGTAGATGGTGGAGTGTTTTTTATTGGAGAGATTATTCTAAGAATAAGAAACAGGAAGAGGAAAATAAGCTTTTATATATGCAAAAGGAAAATGAAATATGTAATAAATCATTAGAGATATACAGGGATATTTTAAAGATATTAAATGAATTAAGTATAGTTAAAAAAGCTATTAATGAAAGAGCTTATAATACAGTTGTTCAAGAATTTTTAAAGTGCAAAGATTTAACTAAGCACTTTGAAAGTATTATAGAAGCTTTAAACTTTGTAGAAAAGCATAGAAAGGATTTAGAAATAGTTTCAACTTTTAATAAGTTAGAAAAGCATATACTCACTCATTGTTATGATAGAAATAAAGATAATTATAAAAAGAATTTAAATAATTTAGTGGAGTTTATTACATTAGATCATATACATGAAATTGAAAAAGAAAATAAAGTTGAAGAAAACTTGAAAAGAATAGATAAGTTTAATGATATAGTAAATAAAATTAAGAGTACTATAGAAAAGAAAAAAGAGTTAACTGGTGAATATATATTAAATAAAGGATATAAAAACACATATAAAGTTACTTTACACAAAACATATAAGGATTTCAAACATCAAGCTAATAAAAAAAGAGCTTTATATCCGATAAGAAAATATATAGAAATCTATGATAAGTTGCTTTTAGATATATTCCCTTGTTTTTTACTTAGTCCAGAAACTGTATCAGAGATAATGCCTTTAAAGAAGGAATTATTTGATATGGTAATATTTGATGAAGCTTCACAGATGTATGTAGAAAATGCAATACCATCTATATTTAGAGCTAAAGGGGTAATTGTAGCAGGTGATGATAAACAATTAAGACCATCATCAACTTTTTCATCTAGATATATAGAAGAAATTGATGATGATGATGAGGAAAATAGAGAGAAATTAGCTGCTTTAGAGGAAGAAAGCTTATTAGATTTAGCTAAAATTAATTATGATAATGTACATCTTACTTACCATTACCGTTCACAAAGTGAAGAGTTAATAAATTTTTCAAATTATGCTTTTTATGATGGGAGGCTTCAAATAGCTCCTAATGTATGTGAAAATAATGATTATGGATTGCCTATTGAAAGAATCAAAGTTGATGATGGTATGTGGGAAAATAATGAGAATATAAAAGAAGCTGAGGAAGTTATTGATTTAGTAGGTAAGTTATTTAAGGAAAGAAAAAATAAGGATACTATAGGTATAATTACTTTTAATAAAAAGCAACAGGATTTAATTGAAGATTTACTAGAAAAAAGAGCTCAAGAAGATGATGAGTTTAAAAAGGTATATATAGAAGAAATAGATAGAGTTGATAATGATGAGGACGTAAGTTTATTTGTTAAAAATATTGAAAATGTGCAAGGTGATGAAAGAGATATAATAATATTTTCAACGGCCTATGCTAAAAATGTAAATGGTAGAGTGTCAAGCAACTTTGGGACATTAAATCACGACGGTGGAGAAAATAGATTAAATGTTGCTATAAGTAGAGCAAAGAAAAAGATATATGTAGTTACATCTATAGAGCCTGAAGAAATTTTAGTTAAAAATCCTAACAATAAGGGTGCTAAATTATTGAAGAAGTATTTGCAGTATGTAAGAGCTGTTTCAAATGATAATAAAGAAGAACAAAGATTTATACTAAATGGTTTACTTGATACTTCTATAAAAAGTAATGGCTTAAGAAGAGATTATGATAGTGATTTTGAAGCAGAAGTTTATGATGAGTTGGTTAAGAGGGGATATGAAGTTCATACTCAAGTAGGGGTATCTGGATATAAAATAGACTTAGCTATTTATGATAAGAAAAATTCAAAGTATGTACTTGGAATTGAATGTGATGGAGCTACGTATCATAGTTCTAAGTCTGCAAGAGAAAGAGATATTCATAGACAACAGTATTTAGAGTCTAGAGGATGGATGATATGTAGAATTTGGAGTAGGCATTGGTGGAGAAATCCTAAGTGTGAGATAGATAAGATAGATAAGTTAATTAAGTGTGTATCTAAAAGATGTCGTTAAATACGGCATTTTTTTTGCTTAAATACAGATAAATCGATTTAGATATTTACTGGCTTAAAGAAAAATAAAAAGATTACTAAAAGTAATGGAAGTGGCTGGAATGTAGAGATATCTAGAAAGTAAATGTATTATAGGATATAATAGTACATATTGGAAAAAAATAGTAAAAATATTTATGAATATTAGTAAGGAGAAATATATGGGGATAGGATATGATTTTGCAGGAAAGGTACAAGTTTCAGAGTCTAGCAATCCTAGAAGTTTGTATGTTCATCAAAAAGAAGCTATAAAAGCTTTAACAGAGGGAAGTAAGGAAGATATATTTAAGTCATTATTAGTTATTCCAACAGGTGGAGGAAAGACTTTTACATCTGTTTATTGGGTATTAAAAGAAATTATAAATAATAATAAGAAAGTTTTATGGTTAGCACATAGACACGAACTTTTAAATCAAACACTTAAAACGGCAGCTCAAAGTGCATATAAAGATGTTTTACCAAATAGAGCTGAATTTTCATATAGAATTATTTCAGGATCATCGGCACATGATAACCCTGTTAATATAGATAAAGATGATGATTTCATTATAGCGAGTAAAGACAGTTTAAATTATAATAAAGAATACTTGAAAATGTGGTTAGACAATAATAAAGATAATGTATGTTTGATAATAGATGAAGCACACCATGCAACTGCAAAGACATATAGAAATATAATAAATATGGTTGAGGATACATGTCAAAATAATTTAAAGATAATAGGTCTTACAGCAACACCTATGAGAACTAATGAAAAAGAAAAAGGATTCCTAGGTAAAATATTTACAGATGGAATTTGCTATAGTGTAGATTTAAAAACGCTTATCAATAATGGAATACTATCAAAGCCTATAATTAGAGATTTAAAGACAGCGTTTAAAATGAAAAGAGAGCTTAACAATAATGAACTAAATGCTTTACGAAATTTTAGGAATTTACCAGATACAATAGCTAAAGATATTGCAATAAATAAGGAAAGAAATAGTTTTATAGTTAATAATTATATAGAGAATAAAGATGAGTATGGAAAGTGTCTAGTATTTGCAGTTAATATAGACCATGCAATAGCTTTAAATGCTCTATTTAATAATAAGGGAGTAAAAAGTGATTTTGTAGTTTCTAGTATAAAAGATGGTATAACTGGAGTTAGTATAAGTACAGAAGAAAATGAAAGAAAGATTGAAGATTTTAGAAACAATAAATTAGATATACTAGTAAATGTTAATATACTAACAGAAGGTACTGATATACCAGATATACAAACAGTATTTTTAACTAGACCAACAACTTCATCTATACTTATGAATCAGATGATTGGTAGAGGTCTTAGAGGTGAAAGAGCTGGTGGAACAGAAGACGCATATGTAGTAAGTTTTATAGATGACTGGCAATATAGAATAAATTGGGTTAGCCCTAAAAATTTACTAAGTTTCGGAGATTTCGATGAGAGTACAAAGGGTGATAAAAGATATCTTTCAACAACACTAGTTCCTATCAAGATGATAGAAGAGTTTGCAAAACTTATGGATTCATCTATTGAAAAGAAAAAAATAGGATGTAATTACTTAGACTTAGTACCACTAGGATCATATTATTTTAATATATTTGATGAAGACGAAGATATAGATAAAAACTGTGAAGTTTTAGTTTTTGATAATTTGAAACAACCTTATGAACAATTGATAGAAAACTTAGATTATATATTTAAGAAGTTTAATGTTATAGACAATAAAGTTACAGAAGAAAAGTTAAATCAAATGTATGATTATATTTTGAGTGAAATATTTGAAGGATATGATTTAGATATAGGATTCAATGAAGAAGATATAAAAGATATTTTAAGATATTATGAACTAACAGGAGAATATCCAGAGTTTATACCTTTTGAAGGAAGAGAAGATTTTGATATATCAAAGTTAGTAGATGAGATTCTAGAGAAAAGATTTAATAGGATAGAAGAAGCTGAATATATAAGAAATAAATGGGAAGATAAATCACTAGGTTGGAATATATATTTCAATGATGATTTTACATTATTTAATAGTGAAATAGATAGAGAAATTAGAAATAGATTTGCAAAACAAAGTACAAAAGCTCCAGTTGTTAAGCAAAATCCAATAGATTTTAAAAAATTAAGTATGTATCAAATAAAGAAATTAGATATAAATCTATGGAGAGAAATATCTGACGCTGTTTACAATAAGCATAAAGATGAAGAGGATTATTATAACAGCGCTAGTGGAGGATATAGAAGTAAAAATAAAAGGTACTTCCAAATAGATCATATAAAACCACTTTCTAAGGGTGGATTAACTGAAGTTGATAATTTACAACTTTTAACTAGATGGGAAAATACTATAAAAGGAAATAAGTTAGATTTTAGATTTGAAAATCTAGATACTGAATACAAGGAAGAAGCATTAATAGAATGCTATTATAGTGCAGATCAAAAAAAGGCACAAGAAATTATAAAAGTACTTCTAAAAGAAAATGAAGAAGATATAACAGCATTGAATTTTAGAGCTAAAATACAGTTTGACAATGAAA
This sequence comes from Romboutsia sp., assembly GCF_056995035.1. NCBI lineage: Bacteria > Bacillati > Bacillota > Clostridia > Peptostreptococcales > Peptostreptococcaceae > Romboutsia > Romboutsia sp. Next base: position 155,625 of record NZ_JBXKIW010000074.1, read on the forward strand.
AATATACAGGAGCAATAAAAACATCAAATCAAGTATTAGAGATTGAGGAAGATAATATTTATGCGCTTTATACCAAAGCTGATTGTTATTTAAAACAAGAGAAATACGAAAAAGCTATGGAAGTGGCAGAGTATATAACAGAAGTTTATGAAAATCAAAGTGATGCATTTATAATATTAGGCGATTGTTGTTATGAGTTAAGAAAATATAATATTGCAATTAACTATTATCATAATGCATTAGATATAGATAGTGATATTCATTGGGCTAATTTTAGATTAGGATGGATATATGCTAGAAATAGAAGATATGATTTATCAAATCAGTATTATTTAAAAGCATCACAATTAGATGATGAGTGTTCTCAATCATTAAATAATATAGGGTGTAATTTCCTAAAAGTTAATGAATATGAGCAGGCATTAAAATATTATGAAATGGCTATAGACATAGAATCAGAAGAATTAGTTTATAAGGAAAATAAAAAAACAGCATTAAAAGAATTAAAAAAATTAAATAAAGATAAAGCTAAATGTAATGCATAAATGACTTTTATAGAATATACTAATGAAAGAGTAAATTAATTGATATTATCTCTTAAATTAAATATAACATATGACTATTTTAAAGCTATAGGACATGGAGATTATTATATACAGAAATTTAATGACTAATAGTAACATACTTAGCTAAAAATATTGCAGATGAAAATAAACAAAAAATAGCTATGAAAACTTCAAAAAATAATATAGGTAAAATAATAAATAAAAATACTACTAATACTTTTGAAGTCAAAAATAATAAATCAAATAGAGTAAATCTATCAAAACAAGAAGAGAAGTTAAAAAGTAAGTTAATAAAAGAAATAGATGTATTAATAGGATAATATATTGATCATTTATGTGAACAAAAGATATTGAGAAGAAATGAATATATATATGGGAAAATATATAATGTAAAGGATGGTAGTTTAATCGAATATAAGCAAGTTACCATTAAAAAAGATGAATTTGAGGTAATTAAGGACATACCTAAAGTTGCTATTAATGAACTTATAGATAAAGGATATGTAGTAATTTAAACAGCCTTCTCAAATATGAGAGGGCTTTAATAATTTCTAAAAATAATATAAAATCTAAGGGGAGGAACGTTTTGTTTCGTAGGTGGCAAAATATTGCACAATCGGAATTGATTTTATATTTTAAAACAGAAAGAAGGGTCATTTGATAGTGTTATTACTTGAACATTTACTGAAATTAGTTCTTGCATCTTTTATAGGATTTTTGGTTGGTGTAGATTATCAGGGGGATTTCTATAGAATTTAAGTTTACAGTATTCCAATAAGACTTTACTTATTGGAATTACATAGATATAAAAACTATAGGAATGAAATAATGCTATAGTAAACTAAATAGAGGAAAATAAGTCAGACTACCCATGAAAGAGGTGGTTTTTTTACATGTAAGGAAACTATAGCACCTAATTTTATATGGATAACCTTTGAATAAAAGTAGTACCAAGGATTATAAAATTAAAAAATATAGATAATTCAAAAATAATATAATACTATTTATTATATATAAATAATAGAATTGGGGGTAATAGGTATGAATGATGTTATAAAAAATATAAATAATAGAATGTCGCTTAGAAGGTATAAAGATAAGGAAATAAGCAAAGAACATTTAGATATAATAATAGATAGTGCAATAAAAGCTCCAACGGCAGGAAATATGATGATGTACTCAATACTAAAGATAACCGATGAAAAATTAAAAGAAACTTTAAGTGAAACCTGTGACAATCAACCATTTATAAAAAATGCAAAAGTAATATTAATATTTTTAGCAGACATGCAAAAATGGTATGACTATTTTAAAATATGCAATGTAGAAAATATAAAATCTCCAGGTATGAATGATTTTATGTTAGGTGTAAATGATGCACTAATAGCTTGTCAAAATGCAGTTATTGCAGCCGAAAGCTTAGGCATTGGTACTTGTTACATAGGTGATATAATGGAAAATTATGAAAAACACAAAGAACTTTTAAACTTATCCAATTATACTTTCCCAGCAGCGATGATAACACTTGGATATTATCCAGAAAATATTAAAAGAGTTTATAGAGATAGATTCGATAAAGAATATGTTGTATTTGATAATGGATATAAGAGATTAGACGAAGATGAACTAAAAGATATGTTTAAACGTAAAGAAAAAAATATGCCAAAAACTAACACGCATGATCCGGATAACTTTGGTGAATTAATGTATAGCAGAAAAACAAGTGCAGAGTTTTCAATAGAAATGGATAGATCTATAAAAGAAGGAATAAAACACTTTACAAAATAAATAAACTATATCTGAAAAAGAAGATTAACCATATAGTTATAATTATGGGGAATGTATGCTATGGATCAAGCATTAAGATATAGAAATGGGAGATTATTAGGTAGATATTATACAAAATAAAATAGAACAGTTGATGCAAATGGAAGAACTGTTGGGAAAGGAAATCTGATAATATATTTGCTTAATGAATAATAAGAAGGTGGTAATACATGAAAAGAAAAGAGCGTTATTTAAAAGGATGCATACTAGGGGGAGCTATAGGTGATGCTTTAGGTTGGCCTGTTGAATTTATTTATTTAGATGAAATACAGGATATATACGGATTAAGGGGAATAACAAATCTAGTAAAAAATAGAAAAGGTTTAGCAGAAATAACAGACGACACACAAATGACTATATTTACAGCAGAAGGAATACTTAGAGCACACTCGCGCGGAAATCAAAAAGGAATATGCCACCCACCATCAGTAGTTTACTATGCCTACCTAAGATGGCTATATACTCAAGATAAAATACAAAGATATGATAAATGGATGTACAATAGTTATCTATTAAATTATGATGAACTATTTGAAGATAGAGCAGCAGGTAGATCTTGCTTAACTGCACTTAGAAGTGGGAAAATGGGAAGTATAGAAGAACCAATCAACAACAGTAAAGGTTGTGGTGGAGTCATGAGAGTAGCTCCTATAGGGTTACTATTTAACAAGGAAAAAGCTTTTAAAATAGGATGTGAATGCGCTGCTATAACTCATGGACATCCAAGTGGATATCTATCAGCAGGAATGCTATCTTGTATAATTGCATGTATTATAGAAGGAATGGGAATTGTAGAGGCAGTAAAATATTCTATAGATATAGCTAAGAACTTCAAAGGTAGCGAGGAAAGTATAGATATAATTGAAAAAGCTATGAATCTGGTAGATAGTAATCTATCAGATAGTGATGCAATAGAAAGGATCGGAGGGGGATGGGTAGGAGAAGAAGCTTTAGCAATAGCAACATACAGTTCTATAAAATATAAAGATGATTTTAAGGAAGGTTTAATTTGTTCAGTAAATCATGACGGGGATAGTGACAGTACTGGGGCTATAACAGGAAATATATTAGGTGCATATATAGGAATAGAAGGTATACCGACAAGTTGGGTAAAATGTATTGAATTAAAAGATTTATTAGAGAAAATATCAGTAGATTTATTAATTAGGTATGAGGAAAATGATGAATGGATAGAAAAATATCCAGGATACTAATATAAGACCGGGGGAATGTAATATGGAATTTGCAAAGGAGTTAATAGATGTAATAAAAGAAGATTATGATATACCTAAATATAAATGTGAAGTGGTTGTAGATACTTTGTTATCTATGTTTAGTGTGGAGGAAATAGTAAACAAATGTGGGTTTGATGGAAAAGAAGAAGGAATAAAATTTGTAGCAAAAGAATTTCCTTTTAAGTATGAGAATAGTAATCAATCATTTAATATAGATTATTTATTAATAAATGAAGTTAAAAAGACATTATATTTAGTTGAACTTAAAACAACAAAAACTATATGTACGAAACAAATGGAAAAATATTTAGAAGTTATAAAGAAAATTAAAGACAAGAAAAGTGCAGAATTTTTAATGGATGATTTTAATAAAATAAAAGCAAATTCAAACAAGAAAAAGAAATATCAAAACTATGAGGATAAATATCTAAAAAAACTAAATGACAAAAGAGCATTCAAAGAAATAGACAATGTAGAATTAATATACATTTCACCAGAAGATGAAAATGTAACCAATTTATGTAGAAAGAAATATGTAAAAAATATAACATTTAAAAATTTATATGAAGATATGAAATTTAATAAAGAAGATGAAAATGCTAAGTGGAATAATATTAAGGATATTTTTGAATTTATAGATACTAAATAGTTAATTATTAAAAAATGAATATCACATAAAAAAATATAGAATAAATAAACCTCACATGTTAATAAACTTGATATGAGAGGTGAAAGAAATGGAAGATATATTAAAGCCATACAAAGAAAGACTAATAAAAATAAGTGGAAGAAATAGAAGCCTATGCTGCAAAAAACTACCTAAAAAACGCGGATTTGACTTACAAAAGATAAACTAGAAATACAAAAACTAAAAGAGAAATACTTAGATAAATTAGAATGTGAAGAGTTAAAAATAAAAGTAGATGAAATAAATCAAAAAATAGAATATGGAAAAGTATTGAAACAAAGTATTATTTGTATTATTATATATAATACAAATAATACTTTGTTTTTGATTGCAAATTATTTTAAAATTGAGGTGATTTTAATGATTATTAATTTGAATTTTGAAGGTGAAGTTCCTATTTATTTACAACTTAGAAATGAGATTGTAATAGGAATTGGTAAGGGGGAATTTATTCAGGGAGAAGGTATTCCTACTGTTAGACAGATGGCTGAGGATTTAGGGATTAATCCTATGACTGTTAATAAGGCTTACGGCCTTTTAAAAAGAGAAGGTTTTATCACAATTGATAGAAGACATGGGGCTAAGGTTAATTTACTTTCTGGTGGAAAGTTAGAGTTTAAGGAAAAGCTAGAGGAAGACTTGAATTTAGTTATATCCGAGGCGAGTATCAAAGGGGTAGAAAAAAAAGAGTTTATGGATATGTGTGAGAATATATTTAGTCTGATGAAAGGTGTGTCGTTAGATAATAAATAGGGGGAATAAAGTATATGATGAATTTTATCTTAATGCCTGCATTTGTCATGATTACAATTGTGGTTTATGTTACAATGAAGAGTGCAACTAAACCAAGAAGAAATATCTTATTTGGAGTTACCCTTCCAACTCAAGCTTTATGTGATGATGATGTTTTAAAGATGATTGATGATTATAAAAACAAAATCAATATATGTAATTTAGTAGTTGTATTAACTGGATTACCAACATTTTTTATAAATAAGGAAGTTTTATCAATAGTATATTTTATTATATGGAGCCTAGTTGTGGCAGAATGGTTAGTTAGGCAACCTTATGTACTTATGAATAGAAAGCTTACAAAGTTGAAAAAAGATAAAGAATGGTTTATTGGCGAAAAAAGAGCTGTAAATATGGATACTAAGATAAGTAAGTTAAAAGATAAGATGCCTTTACCTGATAAGTATATGATTATACCTTTTGGTATATCTTTGATTCCACTTATTATATCTATAGTTAAGTATGATGAAGATTTAAAGTATACAACTTTTATAGCATTTATATTAATAGGTATATTAATATTATTATATTTTGTAGGATTTAAAGGAAGTAATAAGATTAGATTAAAAGTATATAGCCAAAATAGTGATATTAATTATATATTGAATAAAGAAGAAAAATACTTAAATTCAATTGTTTGTTTTATTACATCTCTAACTTCAAGTATAGTTTTCTTGTTTACATATTTATTAATATTTGAAGTTATTAATATAAGTTATTACTTTATAACTATTATAGCTATTTTAGGCTCTATAATTACTTTTGTAGGATTTATTTATACTAATAATAGAATAAAAAGTTTAGAAGAAGAGCTACTTAAAATGGATAAGGAAATTATTTATACAGATGACGATGAGTATTGGATAGATGGATATAAATATTATAATGAAAATGATTGTAATTCAAAAGTAAGCCCTAGATTTGGATTTAATGTATATACTTATAATTTAGCTACTAAAAAAGGTAAATTATCATATTATTCAGGACTTATAATATGTGCAGTGCTTTTGATGCCGTTATTTTTTAATTTATTAAGTATGGAATTTACTAATCATAAGATTAATATATCAAATGAAAGTGTAAGTGTTGATTATCCTTCTTATGATTATGAATTTAGTGAAAGTGATATAGAAGAAATTAAGTTAGTAGATGAGGTTAGTTTTGGGCTGAGAACCAACGGTATAGGTACTGATGAATATAGTAGAGGTAATTTTAAATCTGTAGAATATGGAAAATGTAGAGTATATATTTATAATAAGAGTAAACCATATATTATTGTAAAATTGAAAAATAACTATTTTATATATAACGAAAAAACTAAAGATGAGACTATGAATGTATATAATCAGTTACAAGAGTTAATAAAGAATTAATTTTAATCTTTTTATTTATCAAATATTCTATTGAGATTAATAACTAGTATATTGAATTGATAATATAATAAACTGATATTAATTCAGACAAATAAATTAGAAAGGTTGGAAGAATGATGATAAGAACAGTTGTAAAAGATACATCATTTTTAGAACAAAAATCAGAACTTGCAACGAAAGAAGATGTAGAAGTTATTAATGATTTAATCGATACATTAAGAGCAAATTTAGATCATTGTGTAGGTATGGCAGCTAATATGATAGGAGTAAAAAAACGTATACTGGTATTTAGTGCAGGTAATATTATAGTTCCTATGGTAAATCCAGTTATACTAAAAAAAGAGAATCCTTATGAGGCACAAGAAAGTTGTCTATCTTTAACTGGTTCTAGAAAAACAACGAGATATGAAACAATAGAGGTACAATATCTAGATATAAATTTCAAGAAGCATAAACAAGTATTTACAGGATTTACTGCACAGATTATTCAGCATGAAGTAGATCATTTCGAAGGTATAATAATCTAATAGATAATATAGCACCGAGGGATGCAATTATTGTAGATTTATAGAGCAAAGAAAAAGATATATGTAGTTACATCTGTAGAACCTGAAGATTTTTCAGTTGAGAATTCTAAAAATAATGGTCCAAAGTTATTTAAGAAGTATTTACAGTATGTAAGAGCTGTTTCAAATGATAATAAAGAAGAACAAAGATTTATACTCAATGGTTTACTGCATACTTATATAAAGAGTAATAGCTTAAGAAGAGATCATGATAGTGATTTTGAAGCAGAAGTTTATGATGAGTTGGTTAAGAGAGGATATGAAGTTCATACTCAAGTAGGGGTGTCAGGATATAAAATAGACTTAGCTATTTATGATAAGGAAAATTCAAAGTATGTACTTGGAATTGAATGTGATGGTGCTACTTATCATAGTTCTAAGTCTGCAAGAGAAAGAGATATTCATAGACAACAGTATTTAGAGTCTAGGGGATGGATGATATGTAGGATTTGGAGTAGGCATTGGTGGAGAAATCCTAAGTGTGAAATTGATAAAGTAGATAAGTTAATTAAGTATGTATATAATTAGAGAAATAAGAAGAAAATTAGACTATAAAGCTCTCAATATATGAGGGCTTTTGTGATATAATCAAATAAAATGGCAATTAAAAAAACATGAAACTATAGATACAAAAATATAACTAGATGCAAGTAAATAATAAAAAATTAACTGATATTAAAATAGTACAGGAGGTACAAACAAGAGAACGCTAATAGCAGACGCTCCAAGTTCTACATATAAATTTTTTTTATTGCTTATAATAATCCCTTGCACAATAAATAGCATTAGAAACCATAAGAAAAGTCAAACCAAAATATCTTCACTATATTAATTTTTACCATATGCAAGTATTTACTAATTCAGCTAATCTATACATCGACTAAAAGGGTGTAAATCCAATACAGTATTTTTTTCCTGTATCTACTTTAAGGGGTTCAGTTCAATCATTTTTAAGGCTCTTTTCTTAAGATTTATGTTTTCTAAAATTATAATCTGGATTCAAATGGTGAATGAACCCATAAGAGCTCACAGGGTTTAGTTCCAGTATTTATCCAATTATGATAATCGAATGATTTAAAATACATTGAGTCGCCTTTCTTAAGCTTATAGACATCATTATGATTTAATGTTATTTCTATTTTACCCGATAGTATATATATAAATTCTTCACCATGATGTCTGTGTGTTTCAGAATTACTACCAGGTTCAATTGTATAAAACATGGAATCAAGAATGTGATTCTTTTTAGATATAAGAGATTGTATCTTAACACCTGACAAACCTATCTCAGCTATTTCTCCACATCCCTTTTTAACTACATGATTGTCATTATCCTCTTTTTCGAAAAAGTCCAAAATACTTCCTCCATAAAAGTTTGCCAATTTATTTAATACCTCAAATGAAACATTTGATTGATTATTTTCTAATTTACTTAGGTATGAGTAAGATATACCTACTTGACTACTAACTTCCTCAAGTGTCATATTTAAATTTTCTCTACAAGTTTTCCATTTATCACTAATAAATTTTTTTGAATATTCCGTTGGAACAACCTTTGAGGGAGTTGGCGTTTGTGGCATATTTGATATCAACATTTTTTTTATTGCATTACTTCCCATCTTTTCTTCAAAAGAAAGCCTTTTAATTTTTTTCAAAATCTCAATATCATCAAAGCTATAAGCTCGATAATTGTTATCTTTTCTTCTTGCTATGAAAAGACCCTTTTTTTCCCAATTACGTATTGTTGTTGGTACAACATTAAGTATTTTAGCTGCCTCATTTATATTAAAAAGTAATTCATTATTACTTATATTATTTTTCATTTTAAATCCCCCCCTATGAACATTATATACATACTAAAGAGAATTAAGTAATTGTTTTAATAACTATATAAAAAGTATTTATAATATTAGGAAAAATAATGTAACAATTATTTTAATAAGTCATATAAATATATTAACAACCTTAGGAAAAATCAAAGATAAGTAAATTAAAGGGGGATATCTAAGTGTATACAAAATTTGAATTGAGTGAAGAGTTTTCAAGAAAAATGGATGCAGAAGATTCGTTGGCAGAATTTAGAAATAGGTTTTATCTTAATGAAAATGAAATTTATATGGATGGGAACTCATTAGGTCTTATGTCTAAGGATGCTGAAAAAAGCTTACATAGGGTTATAGAGGAGTGGAAAAACCTTGGTATAAACGGATGGTCAAAGGCAGATGTACCATGGTTTTATTTTTCAAAGGAATTGGCTAAACTTATGGCACCATTAGTTGGGGCGGAGGACGATGAAATCACAATTCATTCATCAACAACAGTAAATATTCATTCAGTGATATCAACATTTTTTAAACCAGAGGATAAGAAAAATAAAATATTGGTAGATTGCTTAAATTTTCCAAGTGATAGATACGCCATTGAAAGCCAATTATTGCTTAAGGGATTAGATCCCAAGGAACATCTTGTAGTTGTAGAAAGCAAAGATGGAAGAACTTATGACGAAAATCATATAGTAGAGCAAATGACAGATGATGTTGCATTAGTCATTCTCCCTTCTGTTTTTTATAGAAGCGGGCAATTATTGGATATGGAGTTTTTAACTAATGAAGCACATAAAAGAGGTATAATAATAGGTTTTGATTGCTGTCATTCTGCAGGAGCAGTACCCCATTCACTTTCGAAGTGGGGAGTTGATTTTGCTGTTTGGTGCAATTATAAATACCTTAATGTAGGACCAGGAGGACCTGCTACTATATATATAAATAAAAAACATTTTGACCGAGAACCTGGTTTAGCAGGGTGGCATGGATATGTGCATGAAAAACAGTTTGATTTACTAAATGAATTTGAATCAGCTAACAATGCAGGTGGATGGCAAATAGGAACACCTCATATGCTGAGTATGGCACCATTAGAGGGATCATTAAAGATGTATAAGGAAGCGGGAATAGAAAGGATTAGAGAGAAGTCTTTAAAAATCACTAAATATATGATGTATTTAATAGATAATGAACTATCACAATATGGATTTACAATTGGAAACCCAAGAGATGATAAGAGAAGAGGGGGGCATGTTGCACTAGAACATGATGAAGCAGTAAGAATAAATGCAGCATTAAAGGATATGGGTGTAGTACCAGACTTTAGACGCCCAAATGTTATTAGGTTAGGACCTGCTCCGCTTTATGTTTCCTATCATGATGTATGGGTTGTAATTCAAAAAATCAAGGAGATAATGGATAAAAAAATATTTGAAAAATATGAAAACAAAAGGGACTTTATAGCTTAACTCATAAGAATCCTATCAGCTACTATTTAAGGAAAATAGTAGCTGAATTAAAATTGAATAAATCGGGAGTGATAGAATGAGTAATAATACGAACAATAGTCAAGAGCAGAATCTTAAGAAAGTTATTGGTTTTAAAGAGGCTATGGGGATAAGCGTTGGTCAAATTATTGGTGCTGGAATTATGGCATTGACAGGTATTGGTATTGGATTAACAGGTAAGAGTATAATATTTGCATTTCCATTGTCTGCAATAGTAACATTAATAGCTATATTTCCAGCTGCATTTTTAGGTGCAACTATACCTACAACTGGAGGACTTTATAAATACTCAAGTAGATTATTATCTCCAAGATTTGGTTTGTTTTATCTTATTATTTTTATGATTAGTAATATTGCAATAGCAATTTATGCAATGTCCTTTGCTCAGTATTTTGAGGGAATTGTACCTGAAGTACCATTTAAGCTTGTTGCAATTGGAATACTTACATTCTTTTATATCTCTAATATTCTAGGTGTAAATTTTGCAGCTAAAATACAAGGAGCAATGGTTATAATATTAATTGCGGGTTTAGTTGTTTTTGTTGGATATGGAATTCCACAAGTAAACTACGATAAATTGTTTACAGAATCATTATTTACAGGTGGAGTAATGGGATTTTTTAAAGCAACAGCCCTTGTTTCCTTTGCTACTATAGGTGCACAAGTTATAACTGAGCTTGGAGGGGAGATGAAAAATCCAAAGAGAGATATACCACTAACAATTATTATATCTACAATTGGTGTTGGATTTGTGTACTCAGTTGTAGCATTAGTAGCTTCTGGGGTATTGCCAGTAGAACAAGTGGCATTTAAACCACTTACAGATGTAGCAAGAGCGGTACTTTCTAAACCATTATTCTTATTCTTTATAATTGGTGGGGCAATGATGGGTCTTGCAACTACGTTAAATGGTACATTGTCTTGGGTTACTAAAAGTGCTTTAATAGCATGTGGAGACGGATTTTTACCAAGATCACTAGGAGTAGTAAATAAAAAATATGGTACACCTCATAGATTACTAACAGTGTTTTACTTTATTGGTTTAACACCTATAATATTTAATATGTCATTAGGTCGTGTATCAATGATTGCAACTGCACTAGCATTGTTATCTTTTATATTCCCAGCATTAGCTGCTAGAAAGGTTCCACAAAAATATCCTGAATATTATGAGAAATCTTTAATGAAGATTCCACCAAAATTATTAAACGTCATTTCATATGCAGCAGCAATTGCATTGTGTACTCAAAGTATGTTGCTGATTTCAGATTTACCTAGTATGGATAAAATTGTTATAGTTGTAATTTTAGTTGTTTCAGCGGTATTCTGTAGATTAGTTAAAATTGACAATAAGACAATTTCAAATACTTTCAATTAAAATATATAAGAATAAAAGAACACTTAAATTAATTATTACAATGATGTCGTTAAATACGGCATCTTTTTTACTTAAATACAGATAAATTAAAGTGGTTGTAAATATGCTTAATAGTGGCATATCTATTAAATGAAAGGAAGAATAAAGTTGAAGATTTATGTAAAGCTTGACAGTGGAAGAAGCTTTAAAATATTGGCACCAATAGGTATTGTGAAGGACAGTAGTATATTTATGATAAAGTAGCAATTCTTAACATAGGTGTATACTTGTTTGGAATTTATAACAATGTTATTATATTATGTAGTAATTTTAATTTGAATAATAAAATCAATATAAGGAAATTGTAGAAATAATCAGGAAATATAAAGATATTTCCATTAACATTATAAGCTATCTTATAAATACTGAATCTAGGAATCTGTGTAAAATTAAATTTCAATATTGTATCAAAATTTAGAGGTTGTTAGGAGTTAGATAAAATGTATAAAAGTATATTTCAATATAAAGATATTTCTAAGAATATAAGAAAAAGATATATATTTGCTCTAAGTGTAATCGTATTTGCTCTTATATTCAGCCAGATTGTAATACAATATCAGCTATATGCAGAAAAAAATCAGTCAAGGGTTGTAAATATTTCGGGAAGGCAAAGAATGCTTAGTCAGAGGATTTCTAAGGATGTATATGCCATATACCTATCTAAAGATAAGAAAACAAAGGATTTTTATCTTAATGAATTAAAGTTATCTGTAAATATGTGGGAAAAATCAAATAATGATCTTAAAGTTGGAAATCCAAAAGAAGGTCTTCCAGGAAATAATAGTAGTAAAATAATGGAACTTTTTTCGGAAATTGAAATAAACCATGAGGAAATGTTGAATGCAGCTTATGCTATAATAGCTATGCTTGAAAGCGAAAGTTACAGTAACGGATTGCTAAGGGATAAAATAAAAATAATTGAGAGTAATGAAGGACAGTTCCTTGAAGGGATGAATAATATAGTTTTTCAATACGATTTGGAATCTAAAGAAAAAATAAAACTAATAAAGAACACAGAATTATTTTTGTTATTTTTAACGTTAATAGTAATTTTACTAGAAGCATTATTTATATTTATACCAGCAGAAAAAAGTTTATCAAAAGCTTTTAAAGAAATAATGGTGAGTGGTGAGAATTTAATAAAATTATTTCAAACCGCACCTGTGGCCTTGTTTCTTATTGATGAAAAAACTTCCCAGGTATTACTTATGAACAAGCAAGCTGAAGAGTTTGCACATGTAAATAATATTGATAATAAATCCGTGAAGTTTGAAAATGTTATAGAAGGTCAAGCTGATAATTATGATAAAATTCTTGAAAAAATTAAAATTAATGAAAAAATAGAAGATTTGGAAGTGATTTTTCGTGTAAATGAAAGCGAAAAGATTGTTGCTCTTCTTTCATCTGTAAAAATTTATTTTAATAAAAAAGCTTCAATTTTAATTGGGTTATCAGATATTACCGAGCAGAAACAGGAAGAGGAAGTGTTGAGAACAATTGCTATTACAGACAGATTAACAGGTTTGTATAATCGCTATTTTTTTGAAATAAGAATAATACAAGAAATCGAACGTTCAGATTGTTATAATGATCCAATTTCTTTGATTATTTTTGATTTGGATAAATTTAAGCGAGTAAACGACACATGGGGACATCCAGTAGGAGATGAAATCATAAAACAAACTGCTATAATAACAAGCAGCATAATACGCAAGTCGGATTTGATGATTAGATTAGGTGGTGAAGAGTTTGCAGTACTAATGACACATACTACTATAAATGATGCAAAGGTGGTTGCAGAAAAACTTTGTGAAGCTTTGGATAAACACACACATCCTGTTGTTGGCAAATATACATGTAGTTTTGGAGTTGGAGAAAGATTAAAGGGTGAATCTTTCGAAAGCTGGTACAAAAGAGTGGACAAAGCTTTGTATGATGCTAAAAATAAAGGAAGAAATTGTGTGGTTAGTAGTAATGACTCACTATGAGAAGCCTTGGATTTTAACTAGAAAGGGTCTTAAAAAAAATGCAGATGTTCAATAATATATGACATTGAAAAAGGAATTAAACATACTTTACAAAATTTTATAAGGTCTTGGCAACGGGAACTGATGAAGAGACTAGATTAATTTATAGTCTTTTTTATATACAAATAAATAAACAATATGTCCCCATATTTAAAAAAGTATAATCAAAAGAATACTCACATATTATTTAATTAAATATGTAATATTCAAGGGGGGATAATCACTATATGAGAGAAATAAGATGCCCATTTACAGGCAAAACAAGTAACTCTACACCAATGAATAGAAGCTCAGACAACAATATGTGCTCAGATCCACTAAATCTAGATAGTCTTCATCAAAACTCAAATCTTAGTAACCCAATGGGACCTAGGTATAATTATGCGAAAGAATTCTCTAAACTGGATTATTACGCATTAAAAAAAGACTTATATGACTTAATGACAGACTCAAAGGATTGGTGGCCAGCGGATTATGGTCATTATGGACCATTCTTTATTCGTATGGCATGGCATAGTGCAGGAACATACAGAATAGGTGATGGTAGAGGTGGAGGAGGAGATGGATCTCAAAGACTTACACCAATAGATAGTTGGCCTGACAACATAAACTTAGATAAAGCTCGTAGATTAATTTGGCCAATCAAACAAAAATATGGAAACAAAATATCATGGGCAGATCTTATGATATTAACAGGTAACTGTGCTTTTGAATCAATGGGACTTAAAACAATTGGATTTGCTGGTGGGCGTGAAGATGTTTGGGAACCACAAGATATTTATTGGGGAAATCAAGAAGAGATGCTTTCAAGCAATAAAAACCCTAAAACTGGTAACATTGAAAATCCACTTGCTGCTGTTCAAATGGGATTAATTTATGTAAACCCAGAAGGACCTGATGGAAAACCTGATCCAGTTGGTTCTGCAAAAGATGTTAGAGAAAGTTTTTTACGTATGGCTATGAATGATGAAGAAACTGTAGCACTTATAGCTGGGGGTCATACATTTGGTAAGTGTCATGGAGCAGCATCTCCTACATATGTTGGTCTGCCACCTGATGAGGCTAGTATTGAAGAACAAGGACTTGGTTGGAAAAATAGTTATAAAACAGGTAAGGGTATAGATACAATCAGTAGTGGAATTGAAGGTGCATGGAAACCAAATCCAACAACATGGGATATGGGGTATTTTAAAACATTATTTAAGTATGATTGGGAATTAGTAAAAAGTCCTGCTGGAGCATATCAATGGAGAGCTAAAAATGTGCGTGAAGAAGATATGATAATAGATGCACATGATAAATCAAAAAAACATCCTCCTATGATGACAACCGCAGATTTAGCTATTTTATATGATCCAATGTATAATAAAATTGCTAAAGAATATTTAAATAATCCTAATAAATTCACTGATGACTTTGCTCGTGCTTGGTTTAAATTAACACATCGTGATATGGGTCCTCTTTCAAGATATCTTGGACCAGAAGTTCCTAAGGAAGAATTTATATGGCAAGATCCTGTGCCAAAAGCTGATTATAAAATGGTTAATGAAGATGATATTAAATACCTTAAAAAGAAAATATCAGATTCTAAGTTAACAATACCTCAACTTGTTTATACAGCCTGGTCATCGGCATCTACATTTAGAGGTTCTGATAAACGTGGTGGTGCAAATGGAGCTAGAATTCGTCTTGAGCCACAAAGGTCCTGGGAAGTTAATGAACCAGAACAATTAGATTATGTTTTAAAAATTCTTGAACAAATAAAGAAAGACTTTGATTCTTCACAGACACAAAATAAAAAGGTATCTTTAGCAGATATGATTGTTCTTTGTGGATGTGTAGGTATTGAAGAAGCAGCGAAAAATGCTGGATATAAAATCAGAGTGCCTTTTATACCAGGGCGTACAGATGCATCACAATCACAAACTGATATTGAATCATTTGCAGTACTTGAACCAAAAGCAGATGGATTTAGAAATTATGTAAAACAAAAATACTCAGTATCAGAAGAAGAAATGTTAATTGACCGTGCACAACTTTTAACTTTGACTGCTCCTGAGATGACAGTTTTATTAGGTGGTATGCGTGTATTAAATGCAAACTATGAACAATCTGAATATGGAGTTTTCACAAATAGACCAGAAGCTCTTACTAACGATTTCTTCGTAAATCTTTTAGATATGAATTTAGTTTGGACACAAGACCCAGACAATGAAAGAATATATGAAGGACGAGATAGAGAAAGTGGAAAGTTAAAGTGGAGAGGAACAAGAGTAGATTTAATATTTGGATCTAATTCTCAACTTCGTGCTATTTCAGAAGTATATGCAAGTGAAGGTTCTCAAGGTAAATTCATAAAAGATTTTGTGAGTGCTTGGAATAAAGTAATGAATGCAGATCGTTTTGATATAGATAAATCTAAAAAATAGAATAATATTACCAATAATAAAGGGCAGTTTTCTGCCCTTTATCTTTATTCTAAGGAGGTCGTAGTGATGAAATTAAATTGTATAAAAAAAACTATATATATTTTTTTTGGAACATTATCATTAGTTTTAGGGGTAACTGGTATATTTATTCCTGTACTTCCTACAACTCCATTTCTACTGCTTGCTTCAGTATGCTATCTTAGAAGCTCTAAAACAATGTATGATTGGCTAATTAACAATAAAATGCTAGGAAAGTATATATATTGTTACATGAATTATAAGGCTATTCCTGAAACTACAAAAATTGGAGCAATAATTTTTCTATGGTCAACATTAAGTATTTCTATATTACTTATGCAATCAATGTACATTAAAATGTTTTTAGTTCTAGTTGGTATAGCTGTGACATGGCATGTAACTACCATAAAGACTTTGAGTGTTGAGGAACTTAAAGAGCTTAACAATTTGTATCCCAATCAAAAATATTGATTATTTTTAAAAAATTATTATACGTTAAAATTCACTGAATAGATTGTAAAATTTGTGGATAAAAGTATAAATTTAAATAGTGGGTATTATTTATGCGAATCATCTCCACCATTGAAATTCATGAAAGGGGGTTGTCTCAAAATGATTTTTATAATCATTAGAGACTTTAATCTCTATTAGGTTAACGGCTATGGGTCTCCCCACATAATGAGCTATACCCCCTTAGTACTGACCCAAATTTCTATCTAAATATATAAATAAAAAATCTCTTAGGTTAAAATATTTCATATCTAAGAGATTTATAATATGTGTTATTCTTTTTTATAAACAGCTATAAATGCATTATCAACGCCTAAATCTTTTAATTGTTCTACTTTTTCTTCTGCATAAACTTTATTATTAAAAGATCCACAAACTACTCTATAAAAAGTTTCACTATCATTTATTGGTGGATTTATTGGTGGATTATTGGGTATTTCTGGTTTATATTCTATATTTAAATATTTACATATACCTTTTGCAATCCCTAATGCTAAATCATCTTGTTTTTTAGTAAGAATTTTAATATCATCAACATTATCTATAAAACCTAATTCTATCAAACAAGCTCTCATATTCGTATTTTTTATTACATAAAATCCAGCAGTCTTTACTCCTCTATTAGCATTATAAGCTTTTGTATTTAAAACTTGTGAATGTACTTCTTTTGCTAAATTAGATGTATTTGAGCTTGTTGAAAAAGTCTCTAGTCCATAAGCTGCATTATTAAAAGCATTACAATGTATTGAAATGAAGCAATCTGCTTTCCATGTATTTGCCATATTAGTTCTTGAACCTAAAGATAATGTTTTATCACTATCTCTACTTAACTTTATATCCAATCCTTGCTTCTTTAATAATATTTCAACCTTTTTTGAAACTTGTAAATTAATATCTTTTTCTAAAATATTATTAATTCCAACAGCTCCACTATCTGTTCCTCCATGACCTGGATCTATAAATACTTTTTTAGACATAAAATCACTCCTATTAAAATATATAACCTTAGTATAAAATATTAAATTTAAGAACTTTTGTTACAAATTAATTAATATGCTTTACATGATTTGTAACTTTCTATCATTTTTTCGATAAAATAAACTATCATCAAAAAAATTTAATCGGTGATCTCAAATTAAACAAGCTATCAAACTATTGACATACATTGATATATCTTAGGTTGACAGCTATGGGCTATAGGTGGAGATAGATATTAAATAGTTGAAAAATATGATTATAGCATTTTTATTTTCTGTATCAATAAATATAACTATAAAGAGCAATACCTTAAGAAGAGATCATGATAGCATACGATTACAACAGATCTTCATTTTTTCAATATTTTTACTAATTTTAAAATATAATATAACAAATCATTGATTTTTCTATTATAATATAATAGGACATATTTTTGTATAAAAGCTTATTTTGTATATAAAAAAAAGGTTTTCTGTTTTCGTGTCTAATTTATGTATCTATTAAAATATATAAATATTATGATTTATATGTTAAAGAAAGGAATAAATAAATGAAAAGTTTAAAGAAAAAAATAATGATTCCTGTATTTTTATTATCTATAATAGGTACTTTGATATTGTCTTTTTTCGTATATATTAAATCTAAAGATATAATAATTAATTACGTTGAACAGTTAACTCAAAGTAAGGCTGAAAAATTAGCATCTCATGTTGAAGATAATCTAGAAAAATGGAAGTCAAAAGTAAATATGCTTGCTTCAATGGATTCAGCAAAAAATATGGATTATGAAGGATTTAAAGAATATCTTTATAATCATGAAGAATTGTATGATAAACAATGCGAGTTGTTTTTTATTAATGATATAAAAGGTGATTATGTATCTCTTAATGGGGCTAAAGGTAATGTTGCAGATAGAAAATATTTCCGTGAAGCTATAAATAGTGGAAATACAACTGTTTCAGAACCTATAATATCAAGAATTACCGGAAATCGTATTGTTGTTATTGCTACACCTATTAAAGATGATAATGGAAATATTATAGGTCTGGTTGGAGTAGATGTAAATCTATCTGCTATTACAGATATGATTAATGATGAAAAACTAGGAACTAGTGGTTATGCATATATGATTAGCAAAGATGGTTTAATAATTGCTCATCCAAATAAGAATTTTATATATAAACATAATATATTAAATGATAAAAATAAAGATGTTGTTGATGTGGGTAAAAAAATGATAAATGGAGAAGTAGGAATAAAATATTATGAAGATAATGGTATAAAAAAAATAGATTCTTATATGCCTATAAAATCCACAGGATGGTCTATAGGAATGAGTGCTAATTATGATAATGAAACTAATAGTATAGGGATATTAAGAAATTATATGTTATTAATAGGAATTGGTACTATGATTTTAATTCTAGTATTATTAAATTATCTTACGGATAACTTAGTTAAACCTATTAATAAGTTAAAAAGACATATGGAAATAGCTACTAAAGGAGATTTATCAGTTGAATGTGATATACATAACGAAGATGAAATAGGTGTACTTTCAAAAAGTTTTAATAAATTGATAAAAGAAAATAAAAAACTATTAGAAGAAACAATTGAATATGATAGGTTAAAGACTGAATTTTTCTCTAATATATCTCATGAATTAAAAACACCACTAAATATAATTTTTTCTACAACACAATTATTACCTTTATATACTAAAAATGACAATGAAAACTTTGAAGTTACAAAAATTAATAAACACATAAATATAATGAAGCAAAATTGTTATAGACTATTAAGATTAGTTAATAACTTAATTGACATTACCAAAATAGATTCTGGATTTACAGAACTGAATTTGCAGAATGAAAATATTGTAGAAGTTATTGAAAATATAACTTTATCTACTGTTGAATATGCAAAAAGTAAGTCAAGAACAATTATATTTGATACAGATGTAGAAGAAAAAATTATAGCTTTTGATCCAGAACAAATGGAAAGGGTTATTTTAAATCTTATTTCGAATGCTATTAAATTTACAAAACCCAATGATGAAATACAAGTTAAAATTTGTGATGGAATAGATAATATTATAATTTCTGTACAAGATACAGGTATAGGAATACCAAAAGAAAAACAGAAAATGATTTTTGAAAGATTTAGGTAAGTTGACTATTTATTATATAGAAGATATGAGGGAAGTGGAATAGGTTTGTCTCTCGTTAAATCTCTAATTCAAATGCATGATGGTAAAATTTGTGTTAAAAGTGAATGTGAAAAAGGAACAGAGTTTATTATTGAATTACCTATTAAAACTATTGTTGAAGAAGATGATGTATATATAGTAAATGATTTTTCTGAAAAAAGTAATATAGAAAAAATTAACATTGAATTTTCAGATATATACGAATAGTAATTAGATTAATTGAGATAAAGGTGTCGTTAAATACGACACCTTTTTTAGGTGTACCCGCCATAGGAAACAACTTAACGTTGAAATTCCTTTGCAGGCTTGGTAGTGGGAACTGCATATGAGGCTTACTAGAAATAAAAAGCAGTGCAAAGATTCTACATTAAGAACATTTATAAAATCTAATAAGTTAGGTTTTTACGTTGATGAATATAATGTTATTGTAGAGTGTTTGATGGAAATATATTATAATACAAGTAATTAGAACTAAACTTGAAGCGTACTTAGAATTATAAAAGTAACAGGAGGATAAAGATGATAACTATTTTCGAGATTGCAAAAAATAGTAGTTTGAAAAAATTTTCTATAATATGTGGATTAACAGGACTTGAAAATGAAGTTTTAAAAACTGGTATTATAGATTATGAATTCGCCATTGAGGGATTTGTTGAAAATAATAAACCTTTTGAATATGGTGATTTTTTAATTTCTAGTCTTATGTTTACTAATGGAGATGAGACTGCGTTGTATTTGATGGTGGAAAAACTTATCAAACTTAGAGTAAGTGGTTTAGCTATAAAGGATGTGTTTTTTAAAACCATTCCAAAAGAAGTAATAAAGCTTTGTAATGAAAATTCATTTCCAATAATTGTATTTGATAATACAGTTTATTTTGAAGAAATAATCAATGAAATAGATCATAGCCTTCAAGTTTCAGACTGGATTAATCAACATGAAGCCAAAATAGACATACTAATAAATCAGGAATTGTCCAGATATGAAATTGAGACAATCTCTAGAGATATGGGAATACATAAGAATAATTATGCTGTTGCGTATTATATGAATCCTAAAAAGCTTATTAGCCATATGAGTATGAAAAAAACTATTAAAAATTATTCAAAACACCCATACCGAAATCCAAATAGCTTTTTACTGAAGTTTAAGAATAGCTTTATAATAATTGTTACATCGAAGGACTCTAACCTTAAAAAATATGAAGTGGATTTTAATGAAATACTATACTTAACGGGTATAAGAGCAGATGATTTTAGTATTGGTATTAGCGTTATACATAATGTTATAAGTGAAATTGATTTGTGTTTTAAAGAAGCTTTATGGAGTTGTCAAATAGCTGAAATTATATCAGAAGAACGCAAGAAATTTTCTGAAATTGGTTCTTGGAATTTAGTAATTAGTAATCAAAACTCTAAGTATCTTATGAGATATATGGAAAATTATTTAAATCCAATTTTGAAGGATACCTCTGATTTATCAAAAGACTTGCTTGAAACTACAGTTTCATATATAAAATGTGAAGGTAATATAAAATTAACAGCTAAATCACTTAATATACATGAAAATACTCTTAGATACAGATTGAACAAAATACGTGAAAAACTTTGCCCTAATGTAAATGACTATGTTTTTTATGAGAATACATCACTAGCAATAAAAGTGCTTTTATTAAATAATCAAAAAATTAAGAAGTCACTATATTTTTGTGAATAAACACAAAAGTAGTGACTTTTTTTGTATTTTTAAACAATGGATGTATTCCTTAACAAGAATATAATTAAATTAAAGAAAGAGAGGAGATTAAATGGAAAAAATATATATTTTATCTGAAAATGATACTAAAGAATTGTTAAAAATGGATGAGGTTATTGAAGCAGTCGAAAATGTATACAAAGAAAAATTTAGTGGAAGTGGGAAAGTATTTCCAATGATTTTCCATGAGTTTGAAAGAGGTGTTGCAGATATGGATATAAAGTCTGGAACCCTTGATAATATGGGAGTATATGGACTTAAATTGGTTTCTTGGTTTGGAGAAAATGCATCAAAAGGATTGCCACAGCTTACAGGAGTTGTTATGTTATTTGATAGAAATAATGGTTTACCACTTGGAGTTATCAATGCAGAGCACATGACAGGAATGAGAACTGGTGCAGCAGGAGCTATTGGTGCAAAGTATATGGCAAGAAAAGATTCAAAGGTGATGCTTATGGTTGGAGCAGGTCATCAAGCTTCTTATCAAATTAGAGCTATGCAGTGTGTATTTGGGGATTTAGAGAAAATTATGGTTTATGATCCAATAAATTTTGAAGGTGCTCAAAAGTTTGTAGATGATTTCAAATATAAGTTAGATAAAGTAGAGTACATTTCGGTAAAAGATTTAGAGACAGCTACAAAGGAAGCAGATATAATTGTTACAGCTACACCGTCTAGAGAAGCTATGATAATGAAGGAATGGGTAAAAAAAGGAACACATTTCAGTTGTATAGGCTCTGATATGGAAGGAAAGCAGGAGATTGATGAAGGAATCCTAAAAATTTCCAAATTAGTTTGCGATGATATCACACAATCTGTTAATGTAGGCGAATTTGAAATGGGTATTAAAAAAGGGATAATTAAAAAGTCTGACATAATGTGTGAAATTGGAGATATATTAGCAGGTAAATGCAATTGTAGAACCTGTGATGAGGACATTACTGTTTACGATTCAACGGGTATTGGATTACAAGATATAGCAGTTGGATTTATGGCTATAAATAAGGCTAAAGAAAATGAGCTTAATAGATTTGCAGAATTTTAGTATACAGAAGGGAATGTGAATTATGAAAATTAGAGATTTTGGGGTGGAAATGTGGATGGCAAGATATGAAAATGAAGCTGTCTATAATATTGCAGAAACTTGTGTAGAATCAATAACAGTAGAAGAGCTACTTACTATGGCAGGGATGAAGGATGAAGCATTTGATACAATAAGCAAGATGAAAATGACATATGGAGCTATTGAAGGAACAAATGAATTAAGGTCTGAAATATGCAAATTATACAAGAATGTTGAAATAGATAATATAACAATAACTCATGGAGCCATAGGTGCAAATTCCTTAGTTTATGATGTGATTGTAGAGCCAGGGGATCATGTGATTAGTGTACTTCCAACATATCAGCAACACTATTCTATACCTGAATCATTAGGTGCAGATGTAGATATACTACCTCTTAGATGGGAAAATGACTTTATTGTAGATATTGAAGAATTAAAATCACTAATTAAACCAAATACAAAAATAATAAGTATCAACAATCCAAATAATCCTACAGGAACAGTGATGGAAATTGACTTGTTAACTCAAATAGCAGAAGTTGCAAGAAGTGTTGGGGCATATGTACTCTGTGATGAGGTTTATCGTGGACTAGACCACAATAAAGGATTTACGGCATCTATTGTAGATGTTTATGAGAAAGGGATAAGTACTGCAAGTCTTTCAAAAACATTTTCTCTTGCAGGCCTTAGAATTGGTTGGGTAACAGCTCCTAAAGAAATAATAGTAAATGCAAATAAAAGAAGAGATTATAATATAATAAGTTGTGGTAAGATTGATGATTATCTTGCTACTATTGCATTGAAAAATAAGGATAAGATACTTGTTAGAAATCGTTCAATTTTAAAAAGAAATCTAGAAATACTTGATAAATGGGTAAAAGACTTAGACTATATAGACTATGTTAAACCTAAGGGAGGAACTACAGCATTTCTAAAGTATAATATAGATATTGACTCAGAAGAACTATGTACAGATTTATTAGAAAAAACAGGAGTGATGCTAGTTCCAGGTAAAGCTTTTGACATGGAAGGTTATGTAAGATTAGGATACGGCAATAGCACTGAGGTATTAATACAAGGTCTTGATAGATTTAAAAAATATCTTAATGAAAATAGTGAATTAGCTTATGCAATTTCAAGATAAGGAAATAAAGTCATATAAAGTTCAAGCAATCACTGGATTATTTTTAGTAGCTATAATATGGGGATCAACTTTTACTGCCAACAAGATAGCACTGGATAGTCTTACTCCTATGAGTCTTATGTCAGTTAGATTTATGATTGCATTTTTAACTATGTTAATTATTTTTAGAAAGAAGTTTTTAAATATAAATATAAAAAAATGTATGGGTGGAATATTCTCCGGGATTTCTCTTTTTATAGGATTTATTTTACAGACCTATGGACTTTTGTATACAGATGCTGGGAAACAAGCTTTTTTAAGTGGAGCATATGTTATTGTAGTTCCATTTTTAACATGGTTAGTTTCAAAAAAACAACCAAAACTTAAAACATATATAGGTTCATTATTGTGTTTCTATGGTATATCACTTGTATCTTTAAATGTAGATATGAGCATTAATATTGGTGATATATTAACTATATTAAGTAGTGTATTCTTTGCAGCCCAGATCGTAATAGCAGGGTATTATATAGAAAGAGAAGATGCAGCGGTGATGGCAACTGTTCAGTTTGGAGTCATGGGAGTACTTTCTACATTAGTTGTAATAGTTATTAAGGACATGAGTTTTATGACAGTATTTACGAAGGTATTTTCATTTAGTAGTTTATCAGTAGTATATCTTGGAGTACTCGGAACGGCTACTGCTTATTATGTGCAGATACTTTGTCAAAAACATACAAATACTACCACAACATCAATTATACTAAGTATGGAGGCTGTATTTGGTGCCTTGATTGCAGTTTTAGTACTTAAAGACGTGTTTACAATTAAAATGTTATTTGGTGCTATTGTAATTCTATTTTCAATACTTATTAGTGAAATAGATATTTCATTAAACAAAATATGTAATGCAATAAAGAGTAATATAATAAAAAGTTTTAATTCAAAATAAAAAATTGTAGAAAATGATTATTCATATCTACAAAATTAAATAGTGGGTATTATTTTTACGATTCGTCTCCACCATTGAAATCCACGAATTAGGTATTGACTAAATAGCCAATACCTTTTTTTATTTAGAAGAAATATAGCAAAGAGTAACCGCAAATAATAAAATTAATAGCCTAAATTTTCTCCTACAATAATTACTTTGATTTTGTCTTTTGGTTTACAAATCCTTAAGGTAACCATAGAGGCGCATATAGAATCTTGTGATATACAGTCTGCACATTCTCCAGTTATTCTACATGGTGTTTTTGCATTAGCAAAGCGTTGGCAGTTTATTGGAGAAGCAATATTTCTTACGCGTTTCATTGCATCTTCAGCTGTTTTGACCACTTTATTTATTCCAACAATTACAATAATATTTTTAGGCCCAAAAATAAGTGAAGCTGCTCGATTTCCTGTTCCATCAATTAGACAGAGTTGGCCATCCTCACTTATTGCATTTACACTCGTTAAATATGTATCTGAAAAATAATGTTCTCTTGCATAATCAGGCCAGTCTTCAGCTGAAACGGTATCCCTATCGTAGACTACATAATTTTCTTCTTTTACCTTTTTAGTTAAACCAATTGAACGAATAGTATCAGAGCCCCCCCAAGTAACACTGTTACCCTCAGGTATCAATGCTAATGCTTGTTTTACAGCATCTTCTTTATTTGGACAATAGCATGCCCAAAACTGACGGCTATTCAATGTCTTTACCAAACTTTCACCTAATTTTTGATTTCTTTCCTGTTGTGGTGATGTATTCATTTATCATTTCCCCTTTTTCTTTTGATTTATTTAGTGCTATAATCAGTATAAATACTAGTGAATAAATATGCAACTACGAACATTTTTATGCCCTACATAGGAGAATTTTATGTCAGAGAATAAAGAGCAAGAAGTTATTAATGAGAGAAACTGCGTGATGATATATACTAAAAAAGACTCTCAGTTACCTAAGGAAGTATCCACATTAAGATACTTCTTTTCTATTGCCACAAATTAAATTGTGGCATCATATCTCTATAGAATTAATGCTAATATCCAAAATTTAAACTGCGAATTAATATATTTAATATAATAATTGAAAAATTTAATATAATGATTAAAAATTTTTAAATATTTGAATATATAAATTAAAATATTTGATTTAAATATTGATTAATCTGAAATTTGGTGCTATTATGAAAATATAGCAAACGGGAGGAAATTTATGTCATATAAATTAATAAGCAAATGTCCAATCTGCAGTGATAATCTAAAGGTTGTTAAGCTTAAATGCAATAAATGCAGCACTGTAATCGAAAATGAATTTGAACTTTCTAAGTTTGAATACTTGGGAGAAGATCATCTTAACTTTATGGAAGTATTCTTAAAGTGTCGAGGAAATATTAAGGATGTTGAAAAAGAGTTGGGTATATCCTATCCAACTGTAAGGGCTAAGCTTGATGAAGTTATTTCTGCTCTTGGTTATACCTTGGTAAAAAAACCTACAGCTGATAATAAAGAAATACTTGATCTTCTTGAAAAAGGAGAAATTTCAGCTGATCAAGCTCTAAAAATGATGAAAGAAAATTAAAATAAGAAAGGGCGGTTAAAAAATGAAAGAGGAAATTAGAAGAATTTTTAAAATGATTGAAGACGGGAAAATTGATTCTGATAAGGCTGTGGAACTTATTGATGCTATTAACAAGTCTGCTGAGTCACAACAGTCACCTGTATCAAGAAATTCAGAGAAAATGCTTAGAGTTAGAGTACTATCGTCTACAGAGGATACTGTAAATGTAAATGTGCCGATTAAGTTTTTGAAGGCAATAGGAAATGCTGTTAATAATATTAAGATACCAGGCATTTCAGATCAAGAGGGAATAGATATAAGAATGATTATGGACGCAATTGATTCAGGGCTTGAGGGAAAAATAGTGGATGTAAAAAGTAGCAATGGAGACATAGTTGAAGTTACCATAGAATAATATGCTGCTAATTGGTAGCTAAAGCTAAGGTGAATATGCTTAATCGTGGCATATTTATTAAATGAAAGGAAGAATAAAGTTGAAGATTTATGTAAAGCTTGACAGTGGAAGAAGCTTTAAAATACTGGTACCAATAGGTATTGTGAAGGCAGCTCTTGGCTTTGGAGGCTTTGGAGTATCATTTGTTAAAAGGTATATCCCTGAAGAGCAAAGACAATATATTGATAGTATTGATTTTAAGGAGCTTAGAAAAGGTATTGATGTTTTAAGGGACTATAAAGGATTAACAATGGTGGATGTAAAAGCTGGAGACAAAACAGAGGTAAAAGTAGTTATTTAAGAAATAGATTTCATAGATTTGTATACTAGCCTTCATTGGATAATAGTGCAATATGTACTATTATCCAATGGGGGCTAGAGTTTTGTAAGGATATTTTTATAGGTAAGTGGAGATATTGATTTATGTGTCATATGTTACTGAAAATTTGGTATATATAATGTAGAATATGAATGGAATATACACAAGGTCAACGTTGTAAATGTTTTGTGATTTAATATCACTAAAATTTTAGCTGAAAGTATTCAGATAGATGAATTTACAAATTTAGGCCAATACTTAATTAAGGAGATGCGAGTATGAACGTACATGATTTAATACTTAACAGAAGAAGCACTCGAAAATTTACAGATGAAAAGCCTAGTAAACAACAATTGGAAAAATTAATAAATGCTGCAATATATGCACCAAATCCAGAAGACACAGAACCTTGGCATTTTACTGTAATTCAAAATCAAGATTTGATAGATGAACTTAGCATAGAAACAAAAAAAGCTTGTATTGAAACTGAGATAGATGATTTAGTTAAAATGGGGAAAAATGAAAAATATAATCCGTTTTACAATGCAAATACGTTAATAGTAGTTTCCGCTAGATCAGATATAAAACCTCATAGTTTATATTCAGCAGGAGCTGCAACGCAAAATATACTTTTAGCAGCAGAGGATATGGGGCTTAGTACTTGTTGGGTTGGTTGGTTAGGTTGGCTTATGAAATCAGAAACAGGACAGAAATATAAAGAAGTATTAGGTCTACCAAATGGATATGAAGTTTTATATCCTATATTAGTTGGATATAGATATACTGATATACCAATGAAAGAAAGAAATAAAAATAAAGTTACATATATATATTAGATTGAATCTATATTAAAACAATCAAGGCTGTAATCTATCATAAAGATTATAGCCTTGATTATTTTAAGACAATCTTGAAAGTCTCAAACTCGTAAGAGCTAACTTCAGTAGTAAGTGTCTTATAAAAATCATTAAGAGTTTGTTCTATAAATTCAGTATATTTTGTTAAATATTAATTAAATTTTTACAAAATATTTAAAGTGTATCCTATGATACAGAATTCATAATTAAATTATACTATAATAAATTCAGACAGCTAATAATAATCATTATCAATGAGAGGTGAATTATGAATAAATTAGGAATTGACATAGGTTATTCAACATTTAAATATATTTATTTAGATAATAAAGACAATATAATTGAAAAAGGATATATATTTCATAAAGGTAATATTGAAAAATATTACAATGAATTAATAAATAAAGTTAAATTAAAAAATAAAGACAAAAAGTTAATATTTGGTATAACAGGAAATCTTGCCTCAAGAGTTAATATAGATAAAAAATACTTTATAAACAACAGCATAGCCTTAGTAGAAGGAGCTATGTATAAAAATCAAAAAGTTAAATCTATTATAGAACTTGGAGCTCAAGAAACTAAATATATTACAAATATAGACAAAAGTAAAAATACCAATATAAAATTCTTTATGAATAGTAGTTGTGCTGCTGGAACAGGATCATTTTTAGAGGAACAATCATACAGGTTATCTGTAGATATAAAAGATATTTCTAAACACATTGAAAAAGCAACTAGTATACCAAGAATTGCCGGTAGATGTAGTGTGTTCTCAAAAACTGATATGATACATCACCAACAAGATGGAACAAAGATTGAAGATATATTATTAGGTCTTTGCTATGCACTTGTTAGAAATTATAGAGCAAATGTTATACAAAAAAATCCTATAAAAACACCAGTTATGTTAACTGGAGGTGTTATAAACAATACAGGTGTACTAAAAGCATTAAAAGATGTTTTAAAACTTGAAGAAAAAGACTTAATAGTTGATGAAAATTTTGAACTTATATCATGCTTTGGTGCTTGTAATGTAGCACAAAATAAAGAATTAATCCTAGAATCTAAAGGTTTAGAAAATATGGACAAAGTAGAAAAAATAATAAACAAAAACTCTATTTATCCTAAGTTAGATAAGTTTGGGAATTATGATAGTTTAGACAGACATGTTTGTAAAAGTGATTCAAAAGAAGGTTATCTAGGAATTGATATAGGATCAACTAGTACAAACCTTGTAGTTGTTGATGATGAAAATAAAGTTATAGACTATATTTACACTAAAACAATGGGTAACCCTAAATTAGTAGTTGAAGAATCTTTAAAATTACTTAAAAGTAGGTTAGGAGAAGACTTTAAATTTAAGGGGATTGGTACAACAGGTTCTGCAAGAGAGCTTATAAAAAAAGAATTAAATGCAGACTTTGTTGTAAATGAAATTACAGCTCAAGCAAAAGGGGCAACTATTGTTGATAGTGAAGTAGATACAATATTTGAAATTGGTGGACAGGATTCAAAATATATAAGTATAGAAAATGAAGTAGTAAAAGATTTTGAAATGAACAAAATATGTGCAGCAGGGACTGGAGCATTCATAGAAGAGCAGATAAAAAAACTTGGAATAAAGTTAGAAGATTTTGGAGATTTAGCACTAAAAGGAGAATATCCAAGTAATTTAGGAGATAGATGTACTGTATTTATTGAAGGGAATATAGGAAAAGCCATATCACAAGGAGAAAATATCGAAGATATATCAGCTGGTCTTTCATATTCAATAGTTAAAAACTATTTAAACAGAGTAGTTGGAAATAGAAAAATAGGTAATAAGATATTTTTACAAGGTGGTATAGCTAACAATCAAGCAGTAGTAAATGCATTTAGAGCAATACTTAACAAAGAAATTATAGTACCAGAATTCTTTAGTGTTACAGGAGCATTAGGTGTAGCTGTACTTACTAAAGAAAATATAGCTAAAAACAAAATTATAAAGAGAAATGACTCTATAAATGATAATTTAAAAGAAAAAGGAAAAGAATTATTTTTAAATGAATATAGTGGAAAAATTGATAAAGATAAAAAAACTATAGGAATACCTAGAGTATTATTTATAAATAAAATGTTCCCATTATTTAATGCTATATTTACTAAACTTGGATACAATGTTATTTTATCAGAACTTACAAATGAAGATATAATTAGATTAAGTCAAGAATATTCATTTGAAGAAACTTGTTTCCCTGTAAAACTAATAAATGGGCATGTGGCTACATTACTAGAAAAAAATGTAGATTATATTTTCCTGCCAAGTTTACACACTATGAAACATGAAGGTTCAAAAACTAGAGAAGATTATTCATGTGTTTATATGCAAACATCTCCGAAAATAATTGATACTGTTTTCAATCTAAAAGAAAGAGGTGTTGAATTAATTGCACCAGCATTATCATTTAATTTTGGAAAAGAATATATGATGAAAACTTTCTTACAAATAGGACAACAACTTGGGAAAAATAAAATTGAAACAAGTGCCGCAATAATGTACGGTATGACTAAATTTATGAAATATGGAAAACAATTAGAAGAATTAGGAAAAGAAGTTTTAAATGATATCAATAAAGATGAAAAAGTCTTTGTAATATTAAGTAGAGTGTATAATATAGTAGACCCAACTTTAAATATGGGAATAGAAGATAAGTTAAAGGAATTAGGATATAAAGTACTTCATCTAGGACATCTTGAAATAGATGATATAGAACTTGGTAATGAATATAAAAATATGTACTGGCCATTTGGTCAACACACATTAGCAGGTGTTGAAGTAATTAAGCAAAATAAAAACTTATATCCTATATATATAACAAACCATGGTTGTGGACCTGATACTATTTTAACTCATTACTTTAAAAAAGAGATAAAAGATAAACCATACCTTCATATAGAAGTAGATGAACACTCATCTAAAGTAGGAGTTATGACTAGAGTAGAAGCATTTATAAATTCACTAGATAATTATAAGAGTGAAGCTAATAAAAAAGAAGAGATAAAAATAGAAAATAAGCAAAATAATAATATATTAATTCCAAATATATATCCATATAGCAATGTATTTAAAGCATTTTTAGAGAGAGATGGAAAAAATGTAACTATATTAGATGCAGTTGATAAAAATTCTATTGAATATGGTAAAGAGTTTTCAATTAGTAAAGAGTACTTCTCATCAATAGCTTTAATTGCAGAAGTTATTAATAAGGTTAAAAATAGCACTGATGAATATACACTATACTTACCTACTAATGAAGGAAGTGAAACTTTTGGCCAATATGGAAAACTTATAAGGGATAAGGCTTTAGAAATAAGTAAAAATATTAATTTAGAAGTTCCATTTATAGAAGACTTATTAGGTGATAAATTGTATGGATTAGAATTTTTAAAAGCTATTATTATTTGTGATTTAATAAACTTATTAGATGATAAAAAAGCTAAATTATATTTAGAAAATCTAGTAAAAACAATAAAAGATAATGATTTATCTGATCTTTATTTAAATAAAATATCAAAAGATATAAAAAATGATATACAAGAAGATAAATCTAAAAAGAAATTATTAATTATTGGAGAGCCTTTAGTTGTATATAAAGATTATCTTAATAATAACAAGATAAATGAGTTAAAGGAAAATAACACAATTATAAGACAACCATTAGCAGAGGTTTTATATATGACATGGAAAGATTTCTCTAATAAAAGAAATAAGAAAAATAAAGAATATATAGGTCTATTAAAACAAGCTAAAGAATTAATTGAGAAAACTAATAATATACTAGGTAACAAATCTCCATTTAATGAAGACATAGACTCAATAGATGAAGTATTAAAAGATAAACTACCTATGTATCAAGGTGGATCAGGAAGATATAGACTAGGAAAATTATTTACAGCTAAAAATGTTGATGGAATTATATTAGTAAGTTCAATGTATGAAAATACAGCTACAATACTAAAAATAATTAGAGAAAAATACAAAGAACAAATTAATATACCTTTATTAGACTTATATTTTGATAGTAATATGAACAAAAATAATGATGAGTTAATAGAAACGTTTATAACTTATTTATAAAATAAAAACATATATAAAAAGAAGCTATTGCTTATGATTAATTTAAAATCATTTTGCAATAGCTTCTTTAAACTATACAATTAATTCATATTAGGTTGTGTCATTCAGTTATGAATATGACTAATCAAGTATTAGTTCATAAAGTTTAAGAGTCATAAATTGTTTCGATTAAATATATAATAAATTAGAAGCGTACTTTTAGGATAGTTTCTAAATGATGATAGTTATCCTTCTTTTGTTTTGTTTAAGATTAAAATATAAATATATTCAGTGATGAGTAGTAGGACATTTTTTTGTTGAAACTAGCACAACAGGTTAAGTTAGCAATTTAGTTGAGACACAATCGTAAAAGAATGAGGAGGTAAATAATGGATAATAAAGTATTTTTCAATATTGGTTACGGTCTTTATGTTTTGACTGCAAAGGATGGAGATAAAGATAACGGCTGTATTATTAATACGGTTATGCAGGTTTCAAGCAACCCTATTTTAATGGCTATAGGAGTTAATAAACAAAATTTAACTCATGATATGATTTTAAAAACTAAAGAATTTAATATTTCTGTTTTGACAACTAATGCAACTTTTAAGGTTTTTGAACATTTTGGTTATCAATCAGGGAGAAAGATTAATAAATTTGAAAATTGCGAAACTGAACTAAGAAGTGAAAATGGTATTTTATATTTGCCTAAATATATTAACTCTTATCTTTCTTGTAAGGTTATAGAAACTATTGATTTTGGAACACATACAATGTTTAAAGCTGAAGTAATAGATGCAAAAGCAATATCAAATGATGAAACTGTAACATATACATATTATCAAAAAAATATAAAACCAAAACCACAATCATCACATAAAACAGGTTGGAGATGTAATATATGTGGCTATGTACATGAGGGTGAAACTTTACCAAATGATTTTATCTGCCCCATATGTAAACACGGAGCAATTGATTTTGCAAAAATATTAAACGAAGAAAAATAATTATTAAATTTAATCATGAGTTTGATTTGAGTATGGAGAATACACAATCATATTTCCAGACTATTATCTTTTAGTGTAACTATTTACCTAGGGGTATTAATCTTAGGTGGATACTTACTTAATAGATATCAAAATACAAGGAGGCTGTCAAAAAGACAGCCTCTTTAATTTACAACATATTAAGCTTGAACATATAAAACAACAACCATTCTTTCTCTATATCTTTCTATACTTCTTAAGTCCAAATACATTAAGGACATATAAAACTAAAACAAATGTTAAAAGTGCATATATATCATTTTGTATCATAGAAAAATCATATCCCTTAATGATGACACCATTAAGAGCATCAGCACCGTAATATAAAGGAATAATATGAGCTACACCTTGAAGCCACTTAGACATACTTTCAACTGGAATAAGTCCTGAGAAGAATATCTGAGGAACTATAACAATCGGTATAAACTGCATCATCTGAAATTCAGAATTAGCAAAGGTAGAGAAGAATATACCTAAAGATAAAGCGACAAAAGCTATAACAACATTAGAAAGTAAAACTAAATAAACACTTCCAACTATATGCATATCGAGTACATAAATAGCAAACAGCACAACTATAATGGTTTGTATAACAGCAAACACACCATATCCAAGTAAATACCCGATTAAAATCTCACTTCTTTTAATAGGAGTAGATAAAAGCTTGTCTAAAGTTCCACTAGTTCTTTCTTTTAATAAAGATATTCCAGCCACCAAAAACACAAAGAAGAAAACAAAAAATCCGATAAGCATAGGATTTATAGTGTCAAAGTATGAAGTATCGCTATCACCATATACATAGCTATCAACTATAGAAACACCACTAGAAATATTACTTTTTAAATTTGGAATCTTATCACTTATAACACTTGAGATATTAGACAAATCATTTTTCATAGAAACACTTTTAACGATAGCACCTATCTTTTGAGTATCTTGAGGAGAACTATTTTCATAAGTAATGTTTAGTTCATCACCATCAGTATATATAAAAGCAGATAACTCATCATCTACGATTTTATCTTTTATATTATCATCATTAGAATAATTTAAAACATTTAAATCTGCATTTTTTAGTCCATCATTAAACTCAGAAGAAGTATTGTAAACTCCAACATTTAAAACAACATCATCATCAGAGTTGAATAAAAAGTAAATCAAAGATAAAATAATAAGAGGAGCAACCATCATAAGTGCTAAAGTTCTCTTATCGTGTATAGTTTGCTTGAATATTCTAATTACTAATGCTTTTATTTTCATTATCTATCACTTCCTATCTTTAAGAATACTTCTTCAATACTAGAAACATTAAATTCACAAATCAACTCATCAGGTGTTCCAGTAGCTATGATTTTACCATCTCTAATCAAAGCAAGTTTATCGCATTTTGTAGCTTCATCCATAACATGAGTAGTAATAACTATAGATTTACCTTGTAATTTTAAATCATGAAGTTCTTTCCATATATTTAGTCTAAGGGTTGGGTCAATACCAACAGTTGGCTCATCTAAAATAAGCAAAGTAGGATCTTGTATAAGAGATAAAGAAAGAGATAATCTTCTTTTCATCCCCCCAGAATAAGCACTAACTTTTTTATCAAGGTGATTTTTAAGGTTAACAAGCTTAGAGGTATATTCTATTCTTTTTTTTAGTTCATCTTTTTTTAGTTTAAATAGCTTTCCGAAGAATTCTAGATTTTCTTTTCCAGTTAAATCTTCATATAAAGCATCTGATTGAGCCATATATCCTATATCATTTAATATTTTTAGATTAGGAACTTTAGCGTTTAAAACTTCAATATTTCCACTATTAACTTTCTCCATACCCATTATAGCTTTGACCAAAGTACTTTTTCCAGCACCAGAAGGACCGATAAGTCCAACTATAGAACCTTGTTCTATATTCAAGCTTATATCATCTAATATAAGGTTTTTAGAAAACTTTTTAGTTACATTTGACACCTTTATAACATCCATAACATTCCTCCAATTCAATCAACACTAAGTTGATTGTTATTTATACTTATATTATACTTTATTAATAGTATAATATAAGATTGTTACATACAGACAAAAATAATAGTTACAGCGGGAGGCGATTTAGACAATGAAGATGTTGTGGAAGTATGCACTAAAATATAAGGGACAATTTATAGCTAGAATAGCAACAGTTTCCTTAGTAGCAATAGCAAGTATATGCTTCGATTTTATGATGGGGTTTATAGTAGATACATTTGCAAGTGGACAAGAAGATAAGTTCTTGCCTATATTAATTATGACTATTTCACTTATATTCATAATGTTCTTAGTAGAGTACATAGATGGATTAGTTATGTCTAATTATATAAAAAATACTATAAATTATTTAAGGACAGATATATTTTCTAAAATAATGGATAAAGATATAAAAGATTTTTCACTAGATAATAGCGGGAGATACATATCCATATTATATAACGATATTAAATTAATAGAAGATAGCTTTTTAAATAATATATTTCAAGTTATATCATCTCTATTATCCTTTGTGATATCTTTAGTAGTATTATTTACTATAAGCCCACTTATAGTAATAGTTATATGTGTATTTGGAATATTAGGATTTATAATACCTAATGCGCTTTCTAAAAAGTTGGTAATACAAAAAAATAATTACTCTACAAATCTAGAAGAAATAACGTCTGTAACTAAAGATTTATTCTCAGGGTTTGAAGTGATTAAAGGATTTAACATAAGTAATAAGATAAATAATATTTTTAGAAATAGTTCTAATAGCGTAGAAGCATCAAAGAGAAAATGTTCTATATTAGAATCAATAGTAAGAGGTTTTTCATTATCTTTTAGTGTAACTATTTACCTAGGGGTATTAATCTTAGGTGGATACTTAATGTACAAGGGTAATATATCGGTAGGTACTGCAATCATAATAATACAACTTAGTACGCATATAGTGGCGCCAGTGAAGACTAGTATATCTTTAATTAACCAAATTAAATCAGTTTCTCTTATAGCTAATAAAATTGAAAATATACTAGAGGTATCTAATGATGATTTTGAGGAAGTTAGACTTGAAAAATTTGAAAAAGCTATTGAAGTTAAAGATTTAAGTTTTGCTTATAATGATGAACGAAAAGCACTAGATAATATAAACTTAACTTTTGAGAAAAATAAGAAGTATGCTATAGTTGGAGAAAGTGGATGCGGAAAGAGTACTTTAATAAAGTTACTTATGAGATATTACAATGATTATGATGGAAGTATAAGTATAGATGATAATGATTTAAAGTCTATATATAGTTCTGATTTATACAAAAATATGTCTATGATACAGCAAAATGTGTTTATGTTTGATGAATCTATAAAAGAAAATATAAAATTATTCTCTAATCATAGTGATGAGACAGTTTTAAAAACCTGTGAAAGAGCAGGTATTTCTGGACTTATAAGTAGATTACCAAATGGAATAAATTCTTTAGTTGGTGAAAATGGCAATAAGTTATCTGGTGGAGAAAAGCAAAGAATTGCAATAGCTAGATCACTTATAAATGATACTAAAGTACTTATACTAGATGAATCTACATCAGCTCTTGATAATGAAACAGCTTATAACTTAGAAAGTTCTTTACTTGCGCTAGATGATTTAACGTTAATTGTTGTAACTCATAAACTTATAAAAAATATTCTGATAAATTATGATGAAATTATTGTTATGAAAGGTGGAGTTGTAATTGAGAAAGGATCTTTTGATTATTTAATTTCTTTAAAAGGTTATTTCTACAGTTTATATTACATCCAAAGCGATCATCTTAATTATTAAAACCATGAAAAGATATCAAGTTATGCTTAATTAGGATACTAATTTTATGTACTGAATTATATTATAGGTAATTTTTTAATTTAGTTAAAAATGATTTTCTATATGCTATTTAGGGTATAAATTCTAAAAAGCATATAGAGGTGAATTAGATGAATTATACAAATATAAATAATAGAAAATTAAGAGAATTAATGAAAGAAGATGCGTTATTAATAGACATAAGAAGTAAAGATGAATATGAAGAAAAAAGAATACAAAATTCAATAAATATTCAACTAAATAATTTATTATATAATGTAGATGAGATAGAAGAATATAAAGATAAAAAGGTAATAATATATTGTAGAAGTGGACATAGAAGCATTACAGCATGTAATTTACTAGTGATGCAAGGTTTTAAATATGTATATAACCTAGAAAAAGGAATAATTAATTATAAACTCTAGCTATCTGCTAGAGTTTTTATAATATGAAAAAATATGTATTGACATTGTTAAATCATTATAATATGATAATTATTATCACATTATAATGATTATTAATATAAAATAAAAAGGAGAATCAATATGCGATTAGTTTATTCATTAATATTTATAGTGGCATTGTCACTAATTTTTACATCAAGCATAAGAAAACATTCTAAATTTTTTTACTCAATAGCTTCAGTATTAGCAGGAGCAACAATAGTTTATGAGATTTATAGATTAGTAACAGATACAAAGTTACAAGGATTTATAGGAGAATTTGAAAAGGCATCTATGAAAGGAAACTTTTCAATAGCATTTTTTATGCTTGTAATGTTTGCAGGAGCCTTAAGTCCTAGATGGAAAGTGGCTAAAAAATTATTGAGTATAAGAGCAGAAGCTGCAATTTTAGGAACTATACTTATAATTCCTCATGGAGTTATGTATTCAGTTCGATTTATAGTGAAATTATTAAATAATAAGCCTATAACTACACTTTACGTAGTATATTTAATCATTGGATTAATAGCATTTATAATAATGATGCCATTATTTATAACATCACTTAAAAAAGTAAGATCTAAAATGAAATATGTGGAATGGAAGAGACTACAAAGATGGGCATATCCATTTTATGTTTTAATTTACATACATATAGTACTTTCAATTTTTAATGATGATGAACTTGATATAATAAAATTAAGCATATACACGGTAGTATTTGCATCATACTTTATATTAAAATTAATAAAAACTTCAAACGAAAAAAAGAAGAAGTCTATAAGTAATTTATAAAATCTGTAGATATAAATCAAACACCTAGATATTCAAGATAAACAATCAATTTTTGTTAAGTTGATATTTTTTAGGGCAAGGATAACTATGTTTTTCTCAAATACACCTAAGGTGAAAATTCATGTAGAAATATGTGGAAAATTTAATCGTGAGTATGATTATTGTTAATCGTATCCACTATAAAAATAAAAACCATATTGATGAGATAGTCAATATGGTTTTTATTTTTATGGTTAGATACTCTTTCTTCCTACAAAACGAATCTAGTTATTGTATCATAAAGTGCAGCAGATGAGAATCCTCCAAATTCCTAGTCAATTTGGTAACAATACTAATTACTAAAGTTTTTCAACTTGTTCTTTTACCCATATAGCCATTTCACGTACATTCTTATCTTCACAATGGCAAGCTATATCAATGTATTTATCATAGTTAGTATTATAAGTATTTAACATAGCGTTAAGTGCATTAGTTTTCCATCTCCATACATCATTTTTTGAGATATACCAAAATTTTGGGCTAATAACGTCTCTTAAAAAATCATAATCCATTTCAATTATTTTTTCTAAAGAAATTAAATTACTTAATTCTTCTAGATTAGGAAAGTTATTTTCCTCTGACCATTTATTTTTATTAAAAGGGCAAACATCTTGACAAACATCACATCCAAAAATCCAATTTCCCATTGATTTATTATATTTTTCATTCGGTAAATCCCATCCTTCCCAAGTAGTAAGGCAAGAAATACAAGTTGATCTATTCATCATATAAGGCTCTGATAATGAATTTGTTGGACAAGCCTTAATACATAGATTGCAATTAGAGGGACAGTTTTTCAAGTTAGTATTTTCTTTTAATGTAAGCTTCTGATCGATAAGCCAAGCCTCTAAATGTACCCAAGAACCCGAATCTGAATAGAAAAAATTATTCTTCCTAATAATTCCAAGACCGGTCTTAAATGCTGCCCATCTTAGAGCTGTCACCCCAAATGCTCTATCAGTAGCAGTTTTTAGCCCTAATTCATTTAAGTAGTTTTCAAAGGATATACTATCTTGATAATCTTTTGAATTTTCATCTTTACGGCTATCTACTAAATAGTATTTTGCAATCAATCCCTCTAGATGTTTAGGTATTTTATATTTTCCGTATCTTCTTGTACATATAATTATTGATTTAACCCAAGGATAATCATTTTTTAAGTTAGCAAAACTATAAAATCCTTCAGCATGTGATTTTATTTCTGAAAACTTATTTATACGCTCAGTTAGTTTTTGAGCATATTCTTTCATTTCATGTATTTGTATAATCCCACAGTTTTCATATCCTAGTTCCATAGCTTTGTTTTTGATTTCAAAATTTAAATTCATATTTATATCCATTTTTTACACTCCTATTTATATCTATATTATGAAATACATTTAAGGTAACTAAACCTCATGACTTAATATATAGTTGTATAAATTATTGTACATTAGCTTTATATATTTGTATAATTGAAATAAATAGAGTTAAGTATTGATAATATCAATATATTAAAAAGGACGTAAAAAAACTTGGAGATAAGACACTTAATAACATTCGAGAAAGTAGTTGAACTAGGAAGTTTTACAAATGCAGCTGATTATTTAGGGTATACTCAGTCAACTATAACTACACACATACAAGAATTAGAAAAGAGTATAGGGACTAAGCTATTTGATAGAGTGGGAAGAAAAAATATACTAACATTAGGTGGACAAGAATTAATTAAATATACTAAGGAATTACTTCAGGTAATAGATAAGATAAATAACATATCTATTGATGATGAAATAAAAGGAGAAATAAAGATAGGTGCACCAGAATCTATAACCGTGTATATGCTACAACCAACACTGAAAGAATATAGAGAAAAATACCCAAATGTAAAAATAAGCATAGTAAATGGTAATTGCAATTATCTTAAAACACTTTTATTTAAAGGAGAGATAGATATTACATTTCTAATGATGGAAGCCTTTGAAGATGCAAACCTAGTAGTAAATAAAATAAAGGAAGAAAGTTTAGCGGTAGTTGCTAATAGGGAATTTAATTTTGAGCATTTAGACTTGATACATAAAAGTCATAATATAGAGCAATGCATTATATACAATGAAAAAGATTGTAGCTATAGAAGAGCCTTTGAAAAATACTTAGATTCACAACAAATTATAGCTAATAATACTATGGAACTTTGGAGTATAGAATCAATAAAACAATGTGTAAAAACGGGTCTAGGTATATCTATACTTCCTGAGATCACGGTAAAAGAGGATGTTGAAAAAGGTAACTTACAAGCTATTAAATTTGATAGTATAGATAGAAAAATATGTTCTTTACTTGTTTATCATAAAAATAAATGGCTATCAAAACCTTTAAGCGAGTTTATAAATATATGCAAAAATATAAAAGTTGCGAAATAGTTTATTTAATCTATATATTTATATAAAAACATTATTAAAGGATACTAATTTTATGTACTGAATTATATTATGATAGGCATTTGTAAGTATAAGGATTAATAAAATTTATTAATGATTTAATTAAATGAGTCATATAGCAATATTAATTATTAGCTCTATCAATACATAAATTGATAGAGTTTTCTCATATATAAATCTTCGCTATCACGTCAGATACATCCGTTGCTCAAAATAAATATCACATAAAAAAACATAGAATAAATAAACCTCACATGTTCATAAACTTGATATGAGAGGTGAAATAAATGGAAGACATATTAAATTAATATTAATACAATTTAATGTACTAATAAGTTTTATTGGATATTAAATTGTAAATTGTATATAGAGAAAATAGTTCTATTTATATACAGGTAGATATGCGAATAAACCATTGGATTAGGATAATACTTTAATCGAAAGAAGGGGATAACAAAAATGAATTTATATAGCAAGTACTTCAAAAAATATAAATTGCCATTTTTTGTAGCTGTTTCTTGCGTTGCACTTGAGGCAGTCTGTGATTTGCTTGGTCCTACGCTTATGTCTAATATTATTAATACAGGAATTGATCAGGGAATGATTTCAAAAGTTTATTATTGGGGAGCTCTTATGCTTATTATTACTGCTTTTGGTGCATGTTTTGCCATTACACGAAATATTTTGGCCAGCAAAGTATCACAGCGCATGGGAGCAGATTTAAGATATGATTTATTTGAAAAAATTGTGTATTCTTCTGAACTAGGTATCGATAAAATTGAAAGCGGGTCTCTTATTACACGCATGACTAATGATACATCACAAGTTGTACAGTTTGTAAACGGAATTATGCGTATATTTTTAAAAGCACCTATTACTTGTATTGGTAGTATCATACTTGCAAGTATTCTTAATTTTAAGCTAAGCCTTATTATTTACAGTACTGTTGCAATAGTTTCCGTTTTTATTATTGTTAGTATGAAGCTTAGTTATCCTCGTTTTTATAAATTGCAAAAGGCTATGGATAAGGTAAACTCTGTTGTGCAGGAGTATCTTATAGGAGTACGTTTGGTAAAGGCATTTGGAACCTATGACAAGGAAACTGACAAGTTTGAAAGAGTAAATACAGATTTAATACAAAAGGGTATATCCACCCAAATTATTATTACTATAGTGTCACCACTGATGAGGCTTACCGTTGGTATTGGTACAGTAATTATAATTTTCATTGGAAGCAGGATGTTTTCTTTAGATCTTGCAAATCCAGGTGATATTACAGCATTTACAATATACATGGCACAAATTCTTACATCCTTAATCATGATAACAAATATGTTTAATACCTTTGTAAGAACAAAGGCTTCTACTGCTCGTATTAAAGAAATATTTGACTGTGAAGAAGATTTTACTAACAGCAGCGAAATAAAAGAATTAAATGGTGATATTGAATTTAGAAATATCACATTTGCATACCCTAATGGCAGTGGTGTACCTGCTATAAAAGGTTTATCATTTTCTATTAAAAGTGGACAAAACCTAGCAATAATTGGACCAACAGGAAGTGGTAAATCAACAATTGCTTGGCTACTTTTGAGATTTTATGATATAAATAGTGGACAAATTTTAGTTAACGGCTGTGATATTAAAGAATTAGGCATTGATTCAGTGCGAAATAATATTGCCATTGTACCACAAAAACCAATGCTTTTTTCAGGAACCATTGCTGAAAATATTAGGTGGGGGAACAAAGAAGCTACAGATGAAATACTGCATCAAACAGCACAAAAGGCACAAGCTGGTTTTATTGAGAATATGCAAAGTGGATACGAAAGTCATTTAGGAAGTGGTGGAGTTAATGTTTCAGGTGGTCAAAAACAACGTATTTCAATAGCTCGTGGAATACTTAAAGATTCATCTATACTTATATTAGACGATGCAACTAGCGCTTTAGATGCAGTAACAGAGGCTAAAGTACGAAAAAATCTAAATTCTAAAACAGGAAACCAGACAATAATTACTATTACACAGCGTTGTGGAACAGCTATGTTTGCAGATAGAATTTTAGTTATGGATAAAGGGGTAAAAGTTGGATATGGTACACATAATCAGCTTATGAAAGACTGTGAAATATATAGAGATATTTATAAAACACAAATAGAAAGTAGTAAGGAGGTGTAAGCTATGAGCAAACAATTTTCTAAGCAGCAAGTAAAGATGCCAAGTATTAGTGGAAGACCAGGCAGACCTGGCGGCGATGGTAATCGTTTTGAACCAACTGCAAAGCCTAAAAATGCAAAGGGTACACTAAGGCGTATTATACAAATATATATGCGTTGGGCTAAAATTATATTTTTTGCTATCCTGCTTACAGCTTTATCTTCGCTAATTTCTGTTTCAATTCCTTATTTTATAGGAAAGGCTTTCGATACCTTCAAAATTAGAACTAGAATAGTAGACACAAAAATGCTTACACAATTTTTAATGATAATTGTAGCGCTACATTTAGCCAATTGGCTCATATCAAGTCTAAATGGGGTTATTATGCTTAAGGTTTCACAAAAGCTTGTGTTTGAAATACGTAAAGATTTTTTTAAGAAGATGCAAAAGCTTCCATTAGGATTTTACGATACACACTCTCATGGTGACACGATGAGTAGAATTACAAATGATGTAGATAATATTAGTTCTACTATTGCACAAACAACTACACAATTAATATCAAGTATTTTAACACTAGTTGGCTCTTTTGTAGTAATGATAAAGTTAAATGTGCAGCTTACCCTGGTTATTTTATCATGTATTCCTCTTGTGACACTTTTAACACGTGTAATTGCATCACGAAGTCGCGCTTACTTTAAGGCACAGCAGCGAAGTCTTGGTTCACTTAATGGGGTAATTGAGGAAAATATATTACGGTTAAAAATGGTAAGAGCCTTTGGTAAGCAGCAAGATGTTTTAAAACAGTTTGAAGAAATTAATGAGAAGCTGTATGAAAGCAGTACTAAGGCACAAATATGGTCTGGATATATGATGCCGCTGATGAACGTTATTAACAATTTTATTTTTACGGTTATTGCTATCGTGGGCGGTATATTGTCAGTAGGATATGGTCTATCTGTTGGTACTGTAGTTAGTTTTATGAGTTATTCAAAACAATTTGCACGTCCTCTTAACTCAGTTGCGGGCATGTTTAATACTATTCAATCCGCCCTTGCGGGAGCTGAACGTGTTTTTGAAATTTTAGACAGCGAAGAGGAGCCAGCTGATATTAAAAATGCTATTGATATGGAGAATCCAAAAGGAAATGTTACTTTTGAAAATGTATGTTTTTCATACGATAAAACTACTCCAATATTAAAGAATATAAGTTTTAATGTCAAGGCAGGAGAAGTAGTTGCTTTAGTAGGTGAAACTGGGGCAGGGAAAACTACTATTGTAAATCTTCTCACTCGTCTTTATTATGCTGACAGCGGCAAGATAGCAATTGATGATGAATCAATTACTAATTTAAAGCGAAATAGCCTTAGGAAATTATTTTCTGTAGTTCTGCAGGACACTTGTCTTTTTACTGGGACAATTATGGATAATATTCGCTACTCGCAAAATGATGCAACGGATGATAAGGTGATAAATGCTGCAAAAATAGCTCATGCCCATGATTTTATTGATAAATTGCCTAAAGGCTATTATACAATGGTTTCTGGAGCTGTAGATAACTTAAGTCAGGGGCAACGCCAACTCATAGCTATTGCTCGAGCAGTATTATGCGATAGTCCTATTTTGATTTTAGATGAAGCAACCAGCAGTGTTGATACAAAAACTGAAAAAGATATTCAAAATGCCTTGTTAAGATTAATGAAGAATCGCACAAGTTTTTTGATAGCCCATCGTTTGTCTACTATTAGAGATGCTGATCATATTATGGTAATTGGAGATGGAAAAATATTAGAAATCGGAAATCATAAAAGTCTTATGGATAAAAAAGGACAATATTATAACATGGTAATAAGTC
Source organism: Romboutsia sp. (assembly GCF_056995035.1). Classification (NCBI taxonomy): domain Bacteria; kingdom Bacillati; phylum Bacillota; class Clostridia; order Peptostreptococcales; family Peptostreptococcaceae; genus Romboutsia; species Romboutsia sp. The sequence goes on from NZ_JBXKIW010000074.1 coordinate 200,401, forward strand.
AAATGGGAAAATTGCCTGATGGTATATAAGTCCTAATATCACAATTGTGAATTTGAGATGTTGTGATTCGTCTCCACCATTTGTCTACAGACTGAAACACTCATATTCATTAAATATGAGTGTTTTTAATATATCTATTTTTAATGATATCATATTTATACAGACTAATAAATATATTACTTTAGCTAACTTTTTATAAAACATAAAGAAAATTTAGGAAGTTGTTGAAAAAAACATAAACAATAGCTACTATATAATAAATAACTTTTAAATTAAATTTACAAGGGGGATTTTACAATGTCGAAAAAGAAAAAAATATGTGTGGTAGCAGCATCAGCTATAATAGCAGCTCCAATTCTATTAACAAGTCCAGTATCAGCAGCAGCAAATGCAAATGGAATATTATCAAAAATAGAAAGACAACTAAGTGTAAATAAAATATTAAAAGACATAGAAAGATTATCAATGGATGAAATTGGTCAAAATAAAGATAATGCAAGAGTAACAGGGTTTGAAGGAGAACATGAAGCTGCTAAGTATATACAAGATGAGTTTAATAAACTTGGTATGAATGGGGAACTTAGCAAAATAGAAGGAATAGAAGGATTTATAGATGAAGGAGCGACAGTTACAATAGATGGAGAAAAGATAGAAGTAAAAACTATGACATTCTCTCAAGCTACTAATGGTCCGGTAGAAGGAAAACTTGTATATGCAGGGCTTGGAACTGAAGAAGAATGTGAAAATGCTAACCTAGATGGCAACATAGCACTTATACAAAGAGGTCAATTCACTTTCGCGAAAAAGGCTCAGAATGCTTATGCTAATGGAGCTAAAGGAGTGATAATATACAACAATACTTCTGGGATGTTAGGTGGGACTTTAGGGTCTTTAGAAGATAGTAAAGGTCCTACAGTTGGTATGAGCTTAGAAGATGGAGCTAAATTAGCACAGAAAATACAATCTGGAGAAAATGTAATGGCATCTATGGAAGTTAAGACTTTAGTAAAAAAAGATAGCTATTCATACAATGTAATAGGTGAAATACCTGCTCATAAAAACACAAAAAATCCTAAAACCATAGTACTAGGAGCACATTTTGACAGTGTAAGTTGTCCAGGTGCTAATGATAATGCTAGTGGTACAGCTACTATACTAGAAGTTGCTAGACTATTATCTAAACCAGAAGTTAAAAATAAATTACAATACAATGTAAGATTTGTTGCATTTGGTGCTGAGGAAATAGGCTTAATAGGATCAGAACAATATGTTACTCAACTTGTGGAATCAGGCGAAGCTGAAAATATTGCAGGTATGATAAACCTTGATATGGTAGGTGTAGGAGATCAAGTAGTAACATACAATTCAAGTGATGAAGCATCTCATAAAATAACTGATCTAGCAGAAGATAATATAGAAGAGTTAGGATATGTATATGGAGGACATTTAAATTCTGGATCAAGTGACCATGCTCCATTTGAGGAGGCAGGTATACCATCTGTATTTATACAATTTGATAAAGATCCATATTACCACACAGATGAAGATACGCTAGATAAAATAGATCCACAAAATATAAAAGAAACTGCTACTTTAGTATTAAATATGCTTATGGATATGAATGATACAAAACAAGAAAAGCAAAAACATAAGCCATTAAAGGGTAAGATAGAATTTGAAAATCAACAAATGCCAAAGATGTAATTGGATTATATAAATCAGATTGAAATCCACGAAAAGATATTATCATATTATTATGGTAATATCTTTTTTGTTATTAAGTGTATTATCTTATAAATTAAGGTTTTTTTAAGGTTAAGTTTATAATCCGTTAAGTATAAAGCTATATACTAATCTCATAAGAACAACAAAGAAAAATATAAATATTAAAAAAGGAGAATAATTATGATTTCTAAACCAAGTAAAAGATTTTTGGCATTCTTATTAGATGAAATTCTTATAGCAATAATATCCATGTTTTCTATGATAATAATAACTGGTTCATCTTATTTAATAAGTGACACATTTAACGTGAAAATAACAGGGGTAGCTGAGGTTATTATTATGGCAGCAATTACGATGATAATGTTTTCAGCTTCTATTATTCAACTTTTATTATGGAGTCGTAGCACTAGTATAGGAAAGGCTGTTTTGGGAATGGAGGTTGTAAATAAGAATTCAGAACAACAAGTAGGATTTATTAAAATGTTGTTAAGAGAATTAATTATAAAACAAGTATCAGGAATATGTTTTGGGATAGGATACATTTGGATTTTAATTGATAAAAATCGTCAATCATGGCATGATAAAATCCTTAACACCCTTGTAGTTGATAAAGTAGATTCTTGTTCATAATCTGAATACAAGTAAGTGTAATGGAATGTAAAGTAAGTTATGCATTAAATCGTGGGATTATTTCTGTGAATAATTTCCAACAATAATTACCAAAATAATGGTAAAATAACTGGAATTACTAGCCTTAATGGTTTGGTAGTTCCTTTTATTTTATTAAAATACACGAAATATACACGTAATAAAACTCTTGAGGTATGTTAATAAATTGTGAATACAATTTATTTTGTTTGTGTTAATGAATGAGATGAGAATTGGTAAAAATAAATAAGGAATTTTTTATTGGATTTTATTTATATTAATATAGAATTAATAAGATAAAGCATTTACATTAACTTCCAAATTATGGTAAATTAGTTATAGAAAAGGATATAAATTTATTTTTTTTAGGAATAAAATTATTGAATGGTAATAAAGTGAGCGCAATCGAATTTAATATAATGGTAATGGAGGTATGTTATGTTTGAATCAATAACAAAGAAAATTTACTCGATTTTAAGAATTAACAAAAAAAATAAATTTAAATATGAATGTGTTAAGATATTCCTAATATATTTGATGACTGGATTTATTTGGGTTTACTTTTCAGATAGAATGGCAAATAGGCTTGCTAGTAATAATGGTATGCTTTTAATTATAAGCACATACAAAGGTTTCCTATATGTTATTATAACTTCAATTATACTTTATTTATTACTAAGCAGTCTTGTAAAAAAAATTGATTTAGCAGAAAAGAAAAATAGCGCTATCGTTGAAGCAATACCTGATTTATTATTTGTCATTGATTCTGAAGGTCATTTTATAGATTGTATGATAAGTGATGATAGTTTTTTGTTAATACCAAGGGAAGCTTTTATCGGAAAAACCATTTGGGAAGTTATGCCTAAAGAAATATCAAAAATAGTCTATGAAAAGATACAATTAGTTTTTAAAAGTGGAGTAATGGAAAGCTTTGAATATGAATTGGAAATTTGCAATAAACTGCAGCATTATGAACTTAGAATGGTAAAAAATAATGAAAAAGAAGTCTTGGTTATAGCAAGAAATGTCACCGTTCAAAAACAAAATGAATTGAAATTAAAAAAAAGTGAAGAAAAGTTCAAAACCCTTGTAACTGAAATGAAACAAGGATTAGCACTTTATGAACGCAGTGTTAATGAGGAGGGCGAAATTATAAACTATAGACTTTTGGATACAAATGAAAGTCATGAGAAATTAACAGGATTAAAAAAGAAAGATATATTAGGGAAAAATTTTCTTCAGATATTCCCTAATATGGAAAAGAGCTTGATTGAAAAAATTGGACATGTAGCAAAAACAGGGGGCTCTATACAATACGAATACTATGTACAAGAAACAGGTAAATATTATGAGGTAGTAGCTTATAGGCCAAGGAAATTACAACTTGCAGTAATCATTACAGATATTACTGTAAGAAAACAGGCAGAGGAATCTCTAAAGGCAAGTGAACATAAATTGGAATATTTAAGCTACCATGACCAATTAACAGGCTTATATAATAGAAGATTTTTTGAAGAGAAATTAAGCGAACTAGATGCACAAAGAAGTTTACCTTTAACTATTATTATGGCAGATGTTAACGGTCTAAAGCTTGTCAATGATTCTTTTGGTCATACCATAGGAGATGAACTCCTAAAAAAAGTAGTAGAAGTTATGACGAAGGGATGCCGAGTTAATGATATTATTTCTAGACTCGGGGGTGATGAATTTGTAATTCTGTTACCAAAAACAGATACTTATGAAGCGCAGCAAATTATTAAACGTATTAAAACTATGGCATTAAAAGAAAAAGTTGGTTCTGTAGATATATCTATTTCTTTTGGATATGAAACAAAGAACTATGAGGAAGAAAAAATTCAAGATATTTTAAAAAAAGCTGAAGATCATATGTATAAGAAAAAGCTCTTTGAAAGTCCAAGTATGAGAGGAAAAACTATAAGTACTATAATTAGTACTCTTCATGAAAAAAACAAAAGAGAAGAACAACACGCCCATAGAGTTTCAACATTATGCGAAAATATGGGTAAAGCCCTTGGTTTACCGGAAGATGAAATCAAGGAGCTTAAAATTGTTGGGTTACTGCATGATATAGGGAAAATAGCTATAGAGGAAAATGTACTAAATAAACAAGGAAAACTGACAGAGGAAGAATGGGAAGAAATAAAGCGACATCCAGAAATAGGCTATAGAATACTTAGTACAGTAAATGAGATGTCAGAAATGGCAGAATATGTGTTAGCTCATCATGAAAGATGGGACGGAATGGGATATCCTAAAGGTTTAAAGTGGGAAGAAATATCACTTCAATCAAGGATCATTGCAATAGTTGATTCTTATGATGCTATGATCACCGAAAGAAGTTATCATAATGCTTTGACAGAGGAAGCTGCAATAGAAGAACTAAAAATAAATGCAGGTCTTCAGTTTGATCCAGAACTTATAAGGGTATTTATTGAAAAGGTATTGAATAAACCATTTGATTAAAAAGTTGTGTCATTAAAATAGGAACCTCAGAGGTCATAGGAGATGACTGGAAGTGATGGTCTAGTAAATAAAAGTAATCGATATAATTTAATGTTTATTTAAGATTTAGTTTATATACTTCAATTAAGTTATACCTTATAATATTAAACGCATAAAAATAGTATAAAAAATAGAAAAAGAAGTAGATTGATCTCATGGATAATGAATTAATCTACTTCTTTTTCTATGAACTAATAAACTTTATGCCTTATAGATAGAAAAATTAAATTACATTTAATTAATTAAAATATACTTGACATTAATATATCACCTAACTATAATTTAATTAAAATACACTTAATTAATTAAATAGCATTTAATATACTCAATGAATTCAAATCTTTAAAATAAGCATTTCAAAATAAATATAAATTTCAGGGGGAATAGATTTATGTTAAAAACAACAAAAATATCAGACCCACAAGTATATCAAATAGTAGCAGATGAACTAGATAGACAAATGCACAATATAGAAATGATAGCATCAGAAAGTACAGCACCAACAGAAGTACTTGAACTAAGTGGATGTGTATTTACAAATAAAACAGAAGAAGGTTATCCAGATAAAAGATTTCAAGCAGGTTCACAACATGCAGATAGACTTGAAATATTAGCTTGGGAGCGTGCTAAAGAAGTGTTTGGAGCAGAACATGTAAACATTCAACCTTACTCTGGATCTACTGCTAACTATTGTGTCTACAATGCAATTTTAAAACCAAATGATACTGTTTTAAGTATGAGACTTGACCAAGGTGGTCACCTAACTCATGGATCTAGCGCTAACTTCCTTTACGATATATATAATTATGTATTTTATGGAGTAGATAAAAACACAGAACTTATAGATTACGAAGATTTAGAAAAAAAAGCAAGAGAACATAAACCAAAACTTATAATTGCAGGCGCTAGTTCATACCCAAGACTTATAGATTATGAAAGAATAAGTAAAGTAGCAAAAGATATTGGAGCATACTTCATGGTTGATATGGCTCATATTGCAGGATTAGTAGCAACTAATTTAATACCAAGTCCAGTTGAACATGCTGATTTTGTTTCATCATCTACAACAAAAACGTTTTGTGGTCCTAGAAGTGGAATTATATTATGTAAAAAAGAGCATGCAAAGAAAATAGATAAAGCAGTTTTCCCTGGAACGCTAGGATCAATGCATTTAAACACTATGGCTGCAAAGACATTCTCATTGGGATATTTAAAAACTGATGAGTTTAAAAACATTATGAAACAAGTATTAATTAATGCTAAAACACTAGCAAAAGAACTTACATCACGAGGATTTCGTATAGTAAGTGGTGGTACAGATAATCATATAGTACTTGTTGATTTAAGACCTAAAAACTTAACAGGTCAACAATTTGAAAAAGCCCTTGAGTATGTAGGTATAACTGTTAATAAAAATATGATACCTTTTGATACAGAAAAACCATTTGTTACTAGTGGAGTACGTATTGGTCTTACTGCTGTTTCACAAAGAGGTTTAAAAGAAAAAGAAATAGTTAAAATTGCTGATATAATGAATAAAGTTGCTTTAAACCCTGAAGATATAGATAATTTAGATGCTTGTAAAAATGAAGCGAGGGAACTTATTTCAAAATTCCCATTATATCCTCAAGGATATTTTGAAGATTAATATTTAATTATATAAAATAAAAAATTCAACTTAAGGGAGAAAATACATGAGTGATTTAAATATAGGGGAAAAGATAGGGCAAATTAGAAAAAAACAAGAGTTAAGTATAAAAGATTTAGCAAAATTAGCAGGAGTTACATCATCTTTACTTAGTCAAATAGAAAGAGGTCTAGCTAATCCTTCTGTTAACTCATTAAAATCTATTGCTTCTGCGCTTAATGTTCCTTTATTTACTTTTTTTACTTCCCAGGTAAATAAGGAAGAATTAATAATTAGAGGTAATAGTAGAAAAAAAGTGATATTACCAGGAAGTATTGACGTTGTTTATGAAATGTTAGCACCAGCAGACAAAGATAATTTAGAATTTGCTATTATGAATTTAGGCCCTAGTACATCTTCTTGTAATGAACATATTCATCATAGAGGAATTGAGATTGCTTATGTATTACAAGGGCAAGTAAATTTGTATCTTGATGATGATAAATTTATACTTAATGAGGGTGATAGTGTAAAGGTACCAATAGGAACAAATCATAGATGGGATAATTCATACGAGAAAGATTGTAAAATAATCTTTGCAGTTATTCTATAGGAACTTGTGTATAGATTTGTGTTAGAAATAGCCATACCCAGCTGGGCATGGCTTTTATTTTACAAATTCAATTAAGTTTTTTCCTAATCTACTAATACGAGCTAATGAATATACATCATATCCTTTATCTTCTAAAATTTTACGACCTGGTTGGAATGATTTTTCAATAACTATTCCTATTCCAGAAACTTTAGCTCCTGCTTCTTCAATTAAACGAGCAGCTCCTAATGCAGCTTCACCATTTGCTAAGAAGTCATCTATAACTAATATACGATCTTCCTCTGTTATATATTTTTTAGATAAAGTTAATTCATAATCTAGTCCTTTAGTAAATGAATGTACTGTTGTTTGATAAACATCACCATTTAAAATTTTTGATGATTGTTTCTTTAATATTACCAGAGGTAAGTTCATTTGCATTGCAGCCATAACAGAAGGAGCAATACCTGAACTTTCAATTGTAAATATTTTTGTAATTCCATGTTTATCAAAATAATTTTTAAAGTAAGTTCCCATTTCATACATTAAATCTGGATCTACTTGGTGATTTAAGAAAGAATCAACCTTTAATATAGTTTCAGATAATGCCTGTCCATCTTCTAAAATACGTTTATGAAGCTTTTCCATCTTTGACTCCTCCTAAGACTTTTTTATCATCTTCTTCTTTTAACATTACATTTAATAATAATGCTACAATTGTTCCAGTTGAAATCCCTGATGAGAAAATCATTTTTAATCCTTCTGGTAATTGAGCAATAAAATCTGGTCGGAATGTAACCCCAAGTCCTAATCCAATTGATGTTGCAATAATTAATAAATTACGATTGTTTAACGCTACATTACTTAAGGTTTGAATTCCTGCAGCAGCTACTGTTCCAAACATAACAATTCCTACACCACCAAGTACTGGTTGTGGCATTATATTAATTAATGCTGCAAATTTTGGAAATAATCCTAAAATAACTAGTAATAATCCAGCCATCATTGTTACATATTTACTAGCTACTTTTGTCAATGGAATCAATCCAATATTTTGACTAAATGATGTATTAGGAAGTGCACCAAAGAAACCTGCTATCAAGCTTCCTATACCATCCGATAAAACTCCAGAGCCAATACGTTTTTCATCTGATTCAACTTGAGAAACTTCATTAATAGCTTTTAAACAGCCCACTGTTCCTATTATTGAAACAAAATATGCTGGAATAAATGGTAATAAAACTTGTAAATTAAAATTTATACCATATCCTAAAACTCTAGGTAATGATAACCAACTTGCTTGACCTACAGACGAAAAATTAACCATTCCTAATGGAATACAAACTATATATCCAACAACCATGCCTATTAAAATTGAAGCACTACTTACTAATCCTTTACCATAATGATTTAATAATAATGTAACCATCATTATAAGTAAAGCAATAGAAATATTTTTTAGACTACCATAATCAGCAGCTCCAAAGCCACCAGCCGCCCAATCTATTGAAACTGGTAATAATGTTAAACCAATTAAACACACAACTGTTCCTGTTACTATAGGGGGAAATAACTTCATTAAGGGCTTAACAAAAAAACTTAAAATAACTACTATAATTGCACCTAAAATTGTTGCCCCAAATATACCTGGAAGTCCAAACTTTGCTCCAACAGCAATTGCTGGTGCTACAAATGTAAAATCTGTTCCCATAATACATGCAACACGTGCACCCACAGGTCCAACTCCTTTTGATTGAATGAAAGTAGCAATTCCTGCTGCTAAAATTGCACTACTGATTAATGCAGTTGATGTCTTAGCATCAAATCCTAATGCTGCTGAAACAACAATTGGAACAACAATAATTCCACCAAAAGCAGCAAATATATGTTGTAACCCTAATAACATTTGAGTTAATAATTTTGGCTTGTCATCAACTCCATACATCAATTTAATATCTGTTTGATTCTTTTTAACTGTTTCCATATGAACCTCCTCTATGTTCTAAACATTTATCATACATAGAGCATCGCAATGTATATCAAAATAAAAAACACCTCAATATAAATTGAGGTGTTGAGTCCGAGAATAAATATATATATATTTATCCACAATAAACACAATACCTCGTAGTCTACTAATTTACGGTTAGTAGGTAGAAACTTTCGGACCATATTACCGACTATATACGAGCTTTTTGTATGATATATGACATTATAACATATTTTTTACTATAAATAATACCTATTTTTAAATGTAATCGTTGCCATATCTAATTTATAATTATCTACCTCTATATTTTTTTCTAAGATGACTTTTTTTCATCAGTTAATGAGAGTAATGCTGTTCAAAAGGGGCAACTGACTAAATAGCCAATTGCCCCAAAATAGAATCGTCTTATTTGCATCGATTTTTACTTTATATGAAATATAGCATAAACCCACATGGGAATTTTTACAGACAGATGTTTATTAATTGTTCTGACTGGTGCTGTTTTGCCCAGGTATAGGCATATTCTTCATATTATCTAACATGGAAATTTGGTCATCATTTAAACCTAGTTCTTTTAATTTTATCTTGGCTTCATCTGTTATTGTACCACCTGACTCTTGAATGATTTTAATTGCATTTTGCATTGTATCCATGTCTAATGAGTTGCCACCGGGAAATTGATTGCCGCCCTTTAAACCATTACCACCTTGAGGGGAAGCCCCTTTGCCGCCCATCATGGATCCTAAATCGCTTATATTCAAGTCACCAGCACTAATCAGTTTATCGGAGTTGGATTTTTGTTCAGCAGTTGTACTAGGAACAGTACCTTTAAGTTGTCCTTGTACACTTTCGTAACGAAGATTTCCAAGTGTTGTGAATGATTTAACTGCTTTTTGGTATTCTTCATATGAGCAGAAAGTCGTTGAATCATTTTTTACATAATCAGAAATCAGTGTATTTAATTTCTGAACCTTGGCTTCAAATTTACCGTCAGCGAAATAGCTGTCCGTAAGTTCCTGCATATACTGATGATATTTTTCTAAGTATTCGCTGTTAGCAAACAGTTTTTCCAAAAGTGGACGGTCTGCCATTTCTACACCACTGACAGGGGTATCAATTGGGAAGTTGATAACTGAGGCTGCATCACTGCTTTGAAAACCACCCCAAGCTAAGTTATAGTCCCAAGGTAGAATAGTAATTTCTCCATCTTTCTCGTAGATATAATAGTTTTGAGCCATAGATGATGAATAACTGTCTAAGTTTACTACCAGAGTATGTGCTACAAGGTATTTTAATATAGCATCTACATCAAAATATTTTTCTAGATCTGCTCCAGTTGTTAAAGCTTTTAGTGCCGTTATTACACGCTGATAATCAGTTTCCTCACTTTTGCCAACGGCGTTATCAAAGATAGAACTATAACTGGATGATTTATCATCGATATATTGTAAAGAACCGCCGGTATTACTTGCACCCATGTTTCCGCCTTTACCTTTTGAAAACGGCTCATTATTCATGTTAAAGTCGTTACTTTTTCTATTGGCCCCTTGATTATTTTCACCCTCTTGCTTTTTATTAACTCCTAATTCACCTGCATTACCCATATTCATTTTTACGTTGTATAGCATACCTGAGGTGTTACCATAAACTTTCTCTTCATAGCTGTCATTATATAATTCAACCGCAAGGTATAACCCCCATGGTTTGCCATTTACCGTGATATTGGAATATCCAAAGTAGGGGGCTTCAACGCCAATTGTTTTCATAAGGTCATAAGAAATATATTCCTTCATATAGGAATTGTCTCCCATCATATTGTTAACAACAAAGCTTTCCAGACCAAAGCAAGTCTGACCTTCCACGTATTCGTCAAATTTTAAACGGAAGCTGAAGCGGTCACTGTCTGTAGCAGCAACCTGATTCAAACTTGAATTTCCCTTAGGTCGTATGCCAACATCCTTAAACTTTGTACCGTTAACAACAACATCAACCTTAATATACTCTTCATTTTTAGCATTATCCAGCATGGTTTGCCACTGGGTATCATCACCAATTATTTCAAGGGAGATAATATCAACTCCAAATATTTTTTCAGCATATTCAGGGGTTTCACCGGTATTTTCTGTACTTGATTTAGTATTGCTGCAACCAGAAAACACTCCTAAAATAATGAATAAACAAAGAATAAGTATTATAACCTTAAAGTATTTTTTGTGTTTTACAGATTCTATCTTCTTAACATTCATAATTACTATCCCTTCATTTGAATATTATTTTTAAACTCATAATAATGATAGAACTTGAAGCTTAAATTAACCTTAAATATAAGTAGGCGGCATAGAAGGATTTAACTACAAGTTCCGAAAAGATACCAAAAGTAAGTCCACTTTTCCGATGGACGATAGTCATAGATATAATTAAAAAATATTTCAAAGATTCAGATGCAACGAAATTAATAAATACTTTATACAGAAATTATAAAGATGGGTTCGAAGAAACTATGATTTATAGTTTTACGAAGAACCAGAAAATAATATAAACCCAATACTAATTTAATATTTAGTATTGGTTATTAATAATATT